>NZ_PJBR01000009.1:0-114653 GCF_002863625.1 Pseudoalteromonas sp. MelDa3
AGGAGCGTTGTCGATTGATGCGAAATCTTTAGCAACACCGCCGTATACTTTTGCAAGTACGTTAGTGATTGCTGCAGTTAGTGTAGTTTTACCGTGGTCAACGTGGCCGATTGTACCAACGTTTACGTGCGGTTTTACGCGTTCAAACTTTTCTTTTGCCATCTTAAAAAATTCCTAATAAAGAAATTAAAGCCTGACTCACTATTGAGCCAGACAAGCTAAAATTATATAACAGCGCGAGCTGAAATTATTGTATCTGCAACGTTTTTAGAGGCTTCAGCGTACTTCACAAACTCCATAGAGTATGAGGCACGGCCCTGTGTTGCAGATCGTAAAGCAGTTGCATAACCAAACATTTCAGAAAGAGGAACCTGCGCATTAATTTGCTTAAGTCCACCTAATGCATCTTCCATGCCTTCGATTATGCCGCGGCGACGGTTTAAGTCGCCAACTACATCACCCATATTTGAATCAGGAGTGAGTACTTCAACCTTCATTACTGGCTCTAGTAGTACAGGGTTAGCTTTAAGCGCCCCATCTCTCATTGCCAGTGAACCTGCTATTTTAAATGCCATTTCATTCGAATCTACATCATGGAATGAACCATCATATAAAGTCGCTTTAACGCCAAGTAATGGGTAGCCTGCCAGTACACCTTGAGACATTTGCTCTTGGATACCTTTGTCTACCGCAGGGACGAACTCTTTAGGAACAGAACCACCTACGGTTTCGTTAACGAACTCGTAAATTGGTGACTCATCATCCGTAATATCCATCGGTTCAAGTTTAATCCAAACGTGACCATATTGACCACGACCACCTGACTGACGTATAAACTTCCCTTCAACCTTAACAGTTGAACGAATAGCTTCTCGGTATGAGACCTGCGGCTTACCAACGTTACATTCAACACTGAATTCACGTTTCATACGGTCGACGATGATATCTAGGTGAAGTTCACCCATGCCAGAGATTATAACCTGGCCTGATTCTTCGTCAGTTTGTACTCGAAAAGAAGGGTCTTCAGCAGCTAGTTTACCCAGCGCGATACCCATCTTATCTTGGTCAGCTATAGTGCGGGGCTCAACCGCAATAGAGATTACTGGTTCAGGGAATTCCATACGCTCAAGCGTAATAATAGAATTCGGATCACACAGTGTTTCACCTGTTGTTACGTCTTTAAGACCAATAGCTGCCGCGATGTCGCCTGCGAAAACTTCTTTGATCTCTTCACGAGAGTTTGAATGCATCTGTACGATACGGCCAAGTCGCTCACGCTTACTTTTTACTGGATTATATACCGTGTCACCCTGTTTAACAGTACCAGAGTAAACACGGAAAAAGGTCAAGGTTCCAACAAACGGGTCTGTTGCAATCTTAAAAGCGAGTGCAGCAAACGGCGCTTTATCATTAGCTGGACGTTCTTCCTCAGTACCATTTTCTAGGATACCTTGAATTTGTTTCACTTGCTCTGGTGAAGGCATATATTCAACAACGCAATCAAGCACAGCTTGAACACCTTTGTTTTTAAATGCGCTACCACAAGTAACTGGAACAATCTCATTAGCTAATGTTCGTTGGCGTAAAGCATTTTTAATTTCTGCTTCACTTAACTCTTCACCTTCTAAGTATTTATCCATTAGTTCTTCTGTTGCTTCAGCAGCGCTTTCAACTAAGTGAGAGCGCCATTCTTCAGCCAATTCCAGAAGTTCTGCCGGTATTGCCTCATAAGAGAAAGTCATACCCTGGTCCGCTTCGTTCCAGTTAATCACTTTCATTTTTATAAGATCAATAACACCTTTAAAGTCGTCCTCAGCGCCTACAGGCAACTGAATTGGAACAGGCGTTGCTCCAAGACGAGATTTCACCTGGCTAACCACAGCTAAGAAGTCAGCGCCCGTGCGATCCATTTTATTTACGAAGATCATTCTCGGAACTTCGTATTTGTTCGCTTGACGCCAAACTGTCTCAGTTTGCGGCTGTACACCAGATGAAGCACAAAGAACAACTACCGCACCATCTAATACGCGTAAAGAACGCTCTACTTCGATAGTGAAATCTACGTGTCCTGGAGTATCAATAATATTGATACGATGGGCGTCAAATTGAGCGTCCATCCCTTTCCAAAAACACGTTGTTGCAGCAGAAGTGATTGTGATACCACGCTCTTGTTCCTGCTCCATCCAATCCATAGTTGCAGCGCCATCATGTACTTCACCGATCTTATGAGAAAGACCCGTGTAGAACAGAACACGTTCTGTTGTGGTGGTTTTGCCTGCATCTACGTGAGCGACAATACCTATATTACGATAGCGCTCAAGTGGAGTTGTACGTGCCATATGATCCTCTTAAAGGTTAAAGACAGATTACCAACGGTAATGAGCGAATGCTTTATTCGCTTCAGCCATACGGTGAACGTCTTCACGTTTCTTAACCGCAGTGCCTTTATTATCAGAAGCGTCAACGATTTCTTGAGCTAAACGTAAGCCCATAGATTTTTCGCCACGCTTACGTGCAGCGTCTACTAACCAACGCATACCTAATGCGTTACGACGAACTGGACGTACTTCAACTGGTACTTGATAAGTTGAACCACCAACACGGCGAGATTTAACTTCTACCTGTGGGCGGATGTTATCAAGTGCAGTTTCAAAGATTTCTAGGTGCGACTTGCCTGATTTCTCAGCAGCCACGTCTAGCGCACCATAAACAATTTTTTCAGCAGTAGATTTCTTGCCGTCTAACATCACGATGTTAACGAATTTAGCAAGAAGTTCCGATCCGAACTTAGGATCTGGAAGAATTTTACGTTGACCGATTACGCGTCTTCTAGGCATTTTGTATCTCCGGTTTATTCAGGTTTGCTCTTTCGAGTCAATCACCCAAAACAATAATTATAAATATTTAGTGCTTGGCCTTACTAACGGAAAACAATTAGCCTTTAGGGCGTTTTGCACCGTATTTAGAACGAGCTTGACGACGATCGCTAACGCCTGCACAGTCAAGTGCACCACGAACAGTGTGAAAACGCACACCTGGTAAATCTTTAACACGACCACCACGGATTAGGATTACACTATGCTCTTGAAGGTTATGACCTTCACCGCCAATGTATGAAGTTACTTCGAAACCGTTAGTTAAACGTACACGTGCTACTTTACGTAACGCCGAGTTTGGTTTCTTAGGTGTAGTTGTATATACGCGAGTACATACACCGCGCTTTTGCGGACACGCTTTTAGTGCAGCTGAGTTACTTTTCGTAACCTTGCTACGGCGTGGCTTACGCACTAGCTGGTTAATAGTTGCCATTTAAATAGCTCCTGAAATTAAAATTACTACTGAAAAAAATAAAAAATCCGCCCTTTATTTACGAGCCTGCATTAAGCACACAAGTAAATGGGTGGCGGAATTTTAATGAGCAAAGTTTAACCTGTCAACCTAAACTAACCGCAAGACAGCATATAACTGACTTGCGATCACTTAATCTATTGATTAAGAACAGTTTATTGATTTCCAGACAAATCAGCATTTAGAGCGTCTGTAAGTGCTTGAGTTGCCTCTTCTGCACTTACTGTTTGCTCTTCTACTACTACTTTGCTTTGTTTACGGCGAGCCATACGTTCTTGATGATACGCAAAACCGGTACCGGCTGGGATCAAACGACCCACAATTACGTTTTCTTTAAGACCGCGAAGCTCATCGCTCTTACCATTCACTGCCGCATCTGTAAGAACACGTGTTGTCTCTTGGAAAGACGCTGCAGAGATGAAAGATTCTGTTGCTAGTGATGCTTTTGTGATACCCATTAACTGGATTTCAAACTTAGCTGGTATCTTACCTTGTTTTTCAAGGTCACGGTTTGCGATATTAACGCGCGCCACTTCGATTTGTTCACCGGCTAAGAAGTCAGTATCACCGCCGTGCATAATGGTACATTTACGTAACATTTGACGGATAATTGTTTCAATGTGCTTGTCATTGATCTTAACGCCTTGCAAACGGTAAACCTCTTGCACTTCGTTAACGATATAGTTAGCAACATGAGTCACACCACGTAGGCGTAAGATGTCGTGCGGTGATTCAGGACCATCGGCGATAACTTCACCTTTAGACACTTGCTCACCTTCAAACACGTTAAGTTGACGCCATTTAGGAATCATCTCTTCGTAATGATCACCTTCAGCTGGAGTAATAACTAAACGCTTCTTACCTTTAGTCTCTTTACCGAAGCTAATTGTACCAGTTACTTCAGCTAATATAGCTGGTTCTTTTGGCTTACGAGCTTCAAATAAGTCGGCTACGCGTGGTAGACCACCCGTGATATCACGAGTTTTCGAACCTTCTTGCGGAATACGTGCTAACACGTCACCTGGGTTTGCTGTAACGCCGTCAATAACTTCAATCGTCGTGAATGAAGGAAGACGTGTTTCTTGCAGACCGCGCTCTTCACTTTCGATGATAAGCTTTGGTTCTTTCGTATTTACTTTAGCAAGATCTTTTACAACTACACGGGTTAAACCAGTTAGCTCATCAGTCTGTGCTTCAGTATTTGAATCATCGATATCGCTGAACGATACTTTTGATTTATGCTCAAGAACGATTGGGTGACTATGCGGGTCCCAAGTAGCAACGATATCGTTACCTAGAACTTCAGCATTGTCTTGCACTGTTAATACCGCACCGTAAGGTACTTTATAACGCTCTTTCTCACGACCATGACTATCAATGATAGTAATTTCCGTAGAACGAGAGGTAATAACAATCTTACCGTCTGTGTTTAATACGTACTTAGAGTTATGAAGTTTTAATGTACCGTTAGTTTTAACTTGTACATTATTTTCTGCAGACGCTCTAGATGCCGCACCACCGATGTGGAAGGTACGCATTGTTAACTGTGTACCCGGCTCACCAATTGACTGTGCCGCGATAACACCCACTGATTCACCAGCGTTGATGATATGACCACGTGCTAGGTCACGACCATAACAGTTAGCACAAACACCAAAGTCATTATCACAAGTGATAACAGAACGTACACGAACTTCATCTACTGAATGCTCTTCTAAAAGATCACACAGTTTTTCGTCTAGCATGATATTACGTTCAACAAGCACTGTATTAGTACCTGGAATCACAATATCTTCAGCAACAACACGACCTAGAACACGTTCACGAAGTGCTTCTACAACATCACCACCTTCAATAAGCGGTTTCATTGTTAAGCCATCTTCTGTGCCACAGTCATCTTCATTGATTACCAAATCTTGTGCAACGTCTACTAGACGACGCGTTAGGTAACCCGAGTTTGCTGTTTTAAGTGCTGTATCGGCAAGACCTTTACGCGCACCATGCGTTGAGATGAAGTACTGAAGTACGTTTAGACCTTCACGGAAGTTAGCTGTGATTGGAGTCTCGATGATTGAACCATCTGGACGTGCCATTAGACCACGCATACCCGCCAACTGACGAATCTGTGCAGCACTACCACGAGCACCTGAGTCGGCCATCATAAACACTGAGTTAAATGACGGTTGCTCTACTTCTTCACCTTGTGCATTGATAACTGTGTCTTTCGACAAGTTAGACATCATCTCACGTGATAAGTTTTCGTTTACACGTGACCAGATATCGATAACTTTGTTGTACTTTTCACCAGCCGTTACAAGACCTGATTGGAATTGTTGGTTGATTTCAGTAACTTCAGCTTCAGCTGATTCAATTATCTGTGCTTTAACCGGTGGGATAACTAAGTCATCAATACCGATAGATACACCTGACTTCATTGCATAATGGAAACCGGTGTACATAACTTGGTCAGCAAAGATAACTGTATCTTTAAGACCTAGACGACGGTAACACTCATTCAATAAGCCAGAAATCTGCTTTTTACCTAGCGGCTGGTTGATTGACGCAAACGGCATGCCTTTAGGTAAAATTAGAGACAGAATCGCACGACCAACAGTTGTATCGATAACAGTAATAGTATCTTCTACTACGCCGTCTTCGTTTTTAACTGATTGGCTAATACGTACTTTCACAATTGCGTGAAGGTCTGCATTGCCACTGCGGTATGCTTTTTCTGCTTCTTTTGGATCTTTAAATATCGCGCCTTCGCCTTTAGCGTTAATGCGGTCACGAGTCATGTAATAAAGACCCAATACAACATCCTGTGAAGGAACGATGATTGGCTCACCATTCGCAGGAGATAGAATGTTGTTTGTTGACATCATCAATGCACGAGCTTCAAGCTGCGCTTCGATTGTTAACGGTACGTGTACCGCCATTTGGTCACCATCGAAATCGGCGTTGTAAGCCGCACATACTAATGGATGCAAATGAATCGCTTTACCTTCGATAAGCACAGGCTCAAACGCTTGGATACCCAAACGGTGAAGTGTTGGTGCACGGTTAAGTAATACTGGATGTTCACGAATTACTTCGTCAAGTACATCCCATACTTCCGGAACTTCACGTTCAACCATCTTCTTAGCAGCTTTGATTGTCGTAGCCATGCCGCGACGTTCTAATTTGCCATAGATGAATGGTTTGAATAGCTCTAGTGCCATCTTCTTCGGAAGACCACATTGGTGAAGCTTAAGTGTAGGACCAACTGTGATTACAGAACGGCCTGAATAATCCACACGCTTACCAAGTAAGTTCTGACGGAAACGACCTTGCTTACCCTTGATCATATCAGCAAGAGATTTAAGAGGACGTTTGTTAGAACCTGTAATTGCACGACCACGACGACCGTTATCAAGTAGCGCATCTACCGCTTCTTGTAACATACGTTTTTCGTTACGTACAATAATGTCTGGTGCTGCTAAATCTAGTAGACGCTTAAGACGGTTATTACGGTTAATAACACGACGGTAAAGGTCATTTAGATCAGATGTCGCAAAACGACCACCGTCTAATGGTACTAATGGGCGTAGATCAGGTGGCAATACTGGAAGTACTGTCATGATCATCCACTCAGGGTTATTACCTGATTGGTGGAACGATTCCATTAACTTAAGACGTTTAGTGATTTTTTTACGCTTAGTTTCAGAGTTAATTGTTGGTAACTCTTCACGCATCTCAGCAATTAATTGAGCAAGATCAAGTTCACGAAGCAAGTCTAAAACTGCTTCAGCACCCATCTTAGCTTCAAACTCATCACCGTGCTCTTCTAGTGAATCTAAGTATTCTTCTTCACCTAATAGCTGACCACGCTCAAGCGTTGTCATACCAGGTTCAGTTACTACGAATGATTCGAAGTAAAGAACACGTTCAATATCACGAAGCGTCATATCTAGCATTAAGCCAATACGTGACGGTAATGATTTTAAAAACCATATATGTGCAACTGGGCTCGCAAGGTCGATATGACCCATACGATCGCGTCGCACTTTAGTGAGTGTTACTTCAACGCCACACTTTTCACAGATCACACCACGGTGTTTAAGGCGTTTATATTTACCACATAAACACTCATAATCTTTCACTGGGCCGAAAATACGGGCACAGAATAAGCCATCGCGCTCAGGCTTGAAAGTACGGTAGTTAATAGTCTCAGGTTTCTTTACTTCACCGTATGACCATGAACGAACCATGTCTGGTGAAGCAAGACCAATGCGAATTGCATCGAATTCTTCGGTCTTATTTTGTTGCTTCAGAAACTTAAGTAAGTCTTTCACCTTAGCTCTCCTGTCGGAGTTAATCTTGAGGACGGATAATCTCGTCCCTACATTCTATTCAGCCGTAACAGATGCTGCAGCGTTAACTGCAGCATCTAATTGGCTTAATTTTCTTCCAACTCGATGTTGATACCCAGTGAGCGGATTTCTTTCAACAATACGTTGAACGATTCTGGCATACCTGGTTCCATTTTATGGTTACCATCAACGATGTTTTTATACATCTTAGTACGACCGTTCACGTCATCCGATTTCACTGTTAGCATTTCTTGTAGAGTGTAAGCAGCACCATAAGCTTCAAGTGCCCATACTTCCATCTCACCAAAACGCTGGCCACCGAACTGTGCTTTACCACCCAGCGGCTGCTGAGTAACAAGGCTGTAAGAACCAGTAGAACGTGCGTGCATCTTATCGTCAACCAAGTGGTTAAGTTTAAGCATGTACATGTAACCAACAGTTACTTGACGTTCAAACTGATCGCCAGTACGGCCATCATAAAGTGTAACCTGACCACTACGAGGATAGCCCGCAAGCTCAAGCATGTCTTTGATTTCGCTTTCTTTCGCGCCATCAAATGCAGGAGTAGCTATTGGTAAACCACCTTTTAAGTTTTCAGCTAGACGACGAATTTCGTCATCAGTGAAGCTAGCAATATCTACAACTTGGCGAGATTCGCCAATTTCGTATGCTTGCTTGATGAAGTCACGTAGCTCATGAAGCTCACGTTGCTCTTTCATCATCTCTTCAATACGTTCACCGATACCACGTGCAGCAAGACCCATATGTGTTTCAAGGATCTGACCGATGTTCATACGTGATGGTACACCTAGTGGATTCAATACGATATCTACCGTACGACCTTTGTCATCGTAAGGCATATCTTCTACTGGTACGATAGTCGAGATAACACCTTTGTTACCATGACGACCCGCCATTTTATCACCCGGTTGGATACGACGTTTAACAGCTAGGTATACTTTAACAATCTTAAGTACGCCTGGTGCTAAGTCATCACCTTGGGTAATTTTACGACGTTTGTTTTCAAACTTCTTATCGTATTCAGCTTTAAGTTCATCGTACTGTGCAGCTAGTTGCTCAAGCTCAGCTTGCTTGTCTTCTTCAGCAAGGCTTTGCGTAAGTACTTTTTCAGCATTTAGAGATGCAAGTTTATCTTCATCAAAACCAGCAGCTATAAGTAGCTTACGTGCACGGTCTAAAACGCCTGCTTCTAAAATACGGAACTCTTCGTTGAAGTCTTTCTTCGCTTCGCGAAGCTGCATGTCTTCAACTTCTAACGCGCGTTTATCTTTTTCAACACCATCACGGGTGAAAACTTGCACGTCAATTACAGTACCAGTTACAGAATTTGGTACACGTAAAGAGCTGTCTTTAACGTCAGACGCTTTTTCGCCGAAGATAGCACGCAGTAGCTTCTCTTCAGGTGTAAGCTGTGTCTCGCCTTTAGGAGTCACTTTACCTACTAGGATATCGCCGCCTTTAACTTCAGCACCAATATATACAACGCCTGATTCATCAAGCTTGCCTAGCGCAGACTCACCCACATTCGGGATATCTGCAGTGATCTCTTCTGGACCTAATTTAGTATCACGGGCAACACACTGTAGTTCTTGAATATGGATAGTCGTTAGACGATCTTCTTCAACTACGCGCTCTGATAACAAGATTGAATCTTCGAAGTTGTAACCGTTCCATGGCATGAATGCCACGCGAAGGTTTTGACCAAGGGCTAAGTCACCTAAGTCAGTCGAAGGACCATCTGCTAACACGTCACCACGAGTAACCGGTTCGCCAACCATACAAGTTGGTTTTTGGTTAATACATGTATTTTGGTTTGAACGTGTGTATTTGGTTAAGTTGTAGATGTCGATGCCCGCTTCACCAGGAATGCGTTCTTCTTCATGTACATTTACAACGATGCGACTTGCGTCAGCATACATTACTTCACCACCACGTTTAGCAACGATAGTTACACCAGAATCTTTCGCTAGTGTTAACTCAATACCAGTACCTACTAACGGCTTATCCGCTTTCAATGTTGGTACTGCTTGACGTTGCATGTTTGAACCCATCAATGCACGGTTAGCATCATCGTGTTCTAGGAACGGGATAAGTGCTGCCGCTACAGAAATCACCTGTTGTGGTGATACATCCATATACTGCTGGTCCATGCGACCCATAAAGGTAGATTCACCTTTGTGACGACATGGGATAAGTTCATCAACAAACTCATTGGTTTCAGTTAAGTTTGAGTTCGCCTGTGCGATAACAAACTGACCTTCTTCAATGGCTGATAAATAATCAACTTCATCAGTTACAACACCGTCTACCACTTTGCGGTAAGGTGTTTCTAAGAAACCGTAGTCATTTGTACGTGCGTACGTAGACAACGAGTTAATTAGACCGATATTTGGACCCTCAGGAGTCTCGATTGGACATACGCGACCATAGTGAGTTACGTGAACGTCACGTACTTCAAAGCCTGCGCGTTCACGAGTTAGACCGCCCGGACCTAATGCAGAGATACGACGTTTATGCGTAACTTCTGATAGTGGGTTATTTTGGTCCATAAACTGTGATAACTGAGACGAGCCGAAGAACTCTTTAACAGCTGCCGAAATAGGCTTAGCGTTAATAAGATCTTGTGGCATTATCGCGTCAAGGTCACCTAAGCTTAAACGCTCACGTACAGCACGTTCAACACGTACTAGACCAACACGGAATTGGTTCTCAGCCATTTCGCCAACACTACGTATACGACGGTTGCCTAAGTGATCGATATCATCAACATCGCCTTGACCGTTACGAATAGCAATTAATACTTTCATAACAGACACGATGTCTTCTTTGCTTAATGTGCCAGGGCCTGTGTCTGTATCGTAACCAACACGGCTATTGAACTTCATACGACCTACAGTAGATAAGTCATAACGTTCTTCAGAGAAGAACAAGTTCTGGAATAAGGCTTCAGCCGCGTCTTTCGTCGGTGGCTCGCCTGGGCGCATCATGCGGTAAATTTCTACTAGTGCTTCTAAACGGCTGCTTGCAGAGTCAATGTTTAATGTATTTGACATGTAAGCACCGCTGTCCACTTCATTGATATATAACGTATCAATTTTAGTGTAACCGGCTTTAACCAATTCAGCCATTAGCTCTAGAGTTAGCTCGTCATTTGCATTTGCAATAACTTCACCAGTTGAATCATCAACATAGTTTTTAGCTACAATACGGCCAATGATGTACTCATGTGGTACTTCTAATTGCTTAATGCCTTTCTTTTCGATGCTCTTGATGTGGCGAGCCGTAACACGACGACCGCTTTCAACAAATACTTCACCGTCTTCGCTCTTGATATCAAAAGCGGCAGTTTCACCACGTAAACGCGAAGGTACAAGTTCCATAAGAACTTTACCATTCGTTACTTCAAACGTAGTGTTATCGAAGAACATATCTAGGATTTGTTCGCTAGAATACTCTAGTGCACGTAGGATGATAGACGCCGGTAATTTACGACGACGGTCAATACGTACATATAAGTTATCTTTTGCATCAAATTCGAAGTCTAACCATGAACCACGGTAAGGTATAACGCGTGCGTTATATAATACTTTACCCGATGAATGGGTTTTACCGCGGTCGTTATCAAAGAATACACCAGGGCTACGGTGTAGCTGAGAAACGATAACACGCTCTGTACCATTGATTACAAAAGTACCGGTATCTGTCATGAGCGGAATTTCGCCCATGTAAACTTCTTGCTCTTTAATGTCTTTAACTGTGCCTGGTGCTTCTTTGTCCATAACAACAAGACGCAGTTTCACGCGAAGTGGAGCAGAATAAGTCACACCGCGAATTTGACATTCTTTTACATCGAAAACTGGCTCACCAATACGGTAACTTACGTATTGAAGCTCAGAATTTCCCGAGTAGCTTTTAATAGGGAACACAGAACGGAAGGCAGCTTCCAAACCATGATCGCCATCAGCGTCCGGCACTAAGAATTTTTTAAACGATTCTAACTGTGTAGACAGTAAAAAAGGTATATCCAAAACTTGTGGACGTTTACCAAAATCCTTACGGATACGTTTCTTTTCAGAATAAGAGTAAGCCATGGGGTTCCTCAGCTTGCTGATCTTTGACCCGACCTGTTCTTGTAAGAACAGACTTAACTGGCAGCTATGCCAAGATTTTACAACATTTAACTGTTGTTCTAATTAGATCCCACTTTAACACTAGCAAACTATAAAGCGTTGAAAGTAAAGAAAAAATCAGATTTTATTTGAACTAAAAGAGTGCATCACTCTATAGCGCAAAAAGGCCGGTGATTAAATAATCACCAGCCCTTGCCTGATTTCTCAGGCAGCGAACTTAGCAAAAGCTAAATTACTTAACCTCAACTTCAGCACCAGCTTCAGTAAGATCTTTTGCAAGTGCTTCAGCTTCTTCTTTAGATACACCTTCTTTAACAGGTGTAGGAGCAGCTTCAACAAGAGCTTTCGCTTCTTTAAGGCCAAGGCCAGTTGCGCTACGAACAGCTTTGATTGCAGAAACCTTGTTAGCGCCAGCGCCAGTAAGGATTACGTCAAATTCTGTTTTCTCTTCAGCAGCTTCAGCAGCTGGACCAGCTACCATTGCAGCTGCAGCAGTTACGCCGAATTTTTCTTCCATTGCTTCGATAAGAGCAACAACGTCCATTACTGACATTTCAGCAATTGCGTCAAGGATTTGGTCTTTAGATACAGACATTACAAATTTCCTAATAATTAACGGACATTACGTCCAAATAAATTTTACACCGAAAGTGAGATTAAACAGCTTAAAATTAAGCAGCTTGCTCTTCTTTCTGTACACGTACTGCTTCAATTGTTTTACACAATTTGCCAGCAGACGCTTCTTTCATAGCACTCATTAAGCGTGCAACAGCTTCGTCGTATGTAGGTAATGTAGCAAGCATTGCTGCATCAACAACATTTCCTTCAAAAGCGGCCGTTTTAAGCTCGAATTTCTCATTCTTTTTCGCGAAATCTGAAAAGATACGCGCAGCAGCACCTGGGTGCTCTGATGAGAAAGCGATTAAGCTTGGACCAACAAATGAATCAGAAAGACACTCAAAATCTGTTCCTTCAAGAGCACGTTTTGCTAAAGTGTTACGGACAACTTTCATCCAAACACCATTTGCACGAGCTTCTTTACGAAGGGCAGTGATTGCGCCAACTGTTACACCACGAGAATCTGCAACAACTGCAGATAGAGCACCATTGGCTGCTTCGTTGACTTCAGCAACTATTGCTTTTTTGCCTTGAAGATTTAAAGCCATGGGTGTTACTCCTGGTTTAATGGGGATACCGATTATCGGATTCCCCTGTTCTACTCTTCCCTACCAAACAAGGTAGAGATGCTTTTTACGGCGAGAGCCAGAAGGATTAGGAAAAATCTATCTGGGGTCTACACCGTCTACGTAGGTGAATATTAAGGCCGAAGCCACCTACGGTCTTGGACGGAAGCCCAATTTATCGTTAACCCCGAAGGCTTAACGAAATTATGGACTTCAACCCGAATTCTTTACTTTGCCAATTAATAAATTAATCAACAAAATGGCGCGAAATTATAGTACAAATTTCACGCCATGTAAACACTGATTAAGCTACAGTTGTGCTTAAAGTGTTTTGGTCAACAGAAACGCCTGCGCCCATTGTTGTAGAGATAGTTACTTTCTTCAAGTAAACACCTTTAGCTTGAGAAGGTTTAGCCTTCTTAAGCGCAACAATTAGAGACTCAAGGTTTTGTTGTAATTGCTCTGCAGTGAAATCAACCTTACCAATAGTAGTATGGATGATGCCATTTTTGTCATTACGGTAACGTACTTGACCTGCTTTAGCATTTTTAACTGCTTCTGCAACGTTAGGCGTTACAGTACCAGTTTTAGGGTTTGGCATTAGACCACGTGGGCCTAAGATTTGACCTAGTTGACCAACAACACGCATAGCGTCTGGTGATGCAACAACAACGTCAAAGTTCATCTCGCCTTTTTTAACTAGTTCAGCAAGATCTTCCATGCCTACTAATTCAGCACCGGCTTCTTTTGCAGCTTCTGCATTAGCGCCTTGTGTGAATACAGCAACACGAACGTCACGACCAGTACCGTTAGGTAGTACAGTAGCACCACGAACGTTTTGATCAGATTTACGAGCATCGATACCAAGGTTAACGGCAACGTCAACACTTTCTACGAATTTAGCTGTCGCTAACTCTTTTAAAAGAGCAACTGCTTCATTGATTTCGTAATCTTTTGTTACTTCCACTTTTTCGCGGATAGTACGCATACGTTTAGTTAATTTAGCCATTTCTTAGTCCTCTACGTTCAAGCCCATCGCACGCGCAGAACCTGCGATAGTGCGAACCGCTGCGTCCATATCGGCAGCTGTAAGGTCAGTTCGTTTTGTCTCAACAATTTCTTCAAGTTGAGCACGAGTTACTGTGCCTACTTTATCAGTGTTAGGACGGCCTGAGCCTGACTTGATACCAGCAGCTTTCTTAAGTAAGTAAGCAGCAGGTGGCGTTTTCATGTCGAACGTAAATGAACGGTCACCGTAAACAGAGATCACTACAGGAACTGGAGCGCCTTTTTCGATAGACTCTGTACGTGCGTTAAACGCTTTACAGAATTCCATGATGTTTACACCGTGTTGACCTAGTGCAGGACCTACTGGAGGACTAGGATTAGCCATACCAGCGGCAACTTGTAGCTTGATTAGAGCTTCAACTTTTTTAGCCATTATAAATACCTCATTTGGTGGGTCTCAGCCTTGTGCGCGCGAGGACGCGTACTCTAACGGCTTCCCAGTTTAAAAATTGGTTTCGTACTTTTTGCACAGTAAAAATAAATTTTACCTTAATACAAAAAGGCCGCTGATTATAAGTTAATCAGCGGCCTTTTTCAAGCTTCATGTCAAAATTTAAATAAAAATTAGCGAAGCTTTTTTAATCAATTACTTATCTTGCTCAACTTGACCGAATTCAAGCTCAACTGGCGTAGAACGACCAAAAATAAGTACAGATACTTTTACGCGGCTCTTTTCGTAGTCAACTTCTTCAACTACACCACTGAAATCTGCAAATGGTCCGTCTGTAACGCGAACAACTTCACCTGGTTCAAATAATGTAGCAGGTTTAGGTGCTTCAGCATTTTCTTGAAGGCGATTAAGAATGCGTTCTGCTTCTTTAGGAGTTATTGGAGCAGGACGATCAGACGTTCCACCAATAAAGCCCATTACACGTTCAGTGCTGTTCACTAAGTGCCAGCTTGCGTCATTCATATCCATTTGTACTAATACATAACCTGGAAAGAATTTACGCTCAGATTTACGCTTTTGGCCAGCGCGCATCTCAACAACTTCTTCAGTTGGTACTAGTATCTCACCAAAGCTCGATTCAAGACCTTCGATTTTAATGTGTTCAGTTAACGTTTGAGCTACACGCTTTTCGTAACCAGAAAAGGCTTGTACTACATACCAACGTAACTTAATTTCTTTGTTCTCGTTCTCATCCGACATGGGATCAGATCTCCAATCCAGTTAAAAAGCCTACAGCGCGGAATAAAATGCCATCTAATCCCCAAAGGATAAGTGCCATAATCACTGTTGCAACCATTACAATTAATGTCGTGTGGGTAGTTTCTTGGCGCGTTGGCCAAATAACTTTGCGTACTTCAATTCGAGCTTCTTTAGCGAAAGCAAGAAAGTTACGTCCCTTAAATGTTTGCGAGGCAATTGCTAATCCGGCCGCTATTGCAACAACAACGCCGATAGCACGTAGTAGTACAGATTGATCTGCATACATGTGATTACCAACAACTGCGCCTGCAAGTAGCGCGATTGCTACTAACCACTTTACTGACTCCATCGCACTTGATGGTGTTTCTACATTCGTGCTCATAATATTATTACCTTAACTACAGACACAACAACCCTACACTACGGCAGGGTTAATCCATTAAAATCTAAACTTAAAAACAGACTTAATTTAAACCGGTTTTTAAGCTCAGACTACTCAAATAACAAGTAAGACTGGCAGGGGCGGAGAGATTCGAACTCCCAACCATCGGTTTTGGAGACCGCTGTTCTACCAATTGGAACTACGCCCCTGCAAAGTGGATGCCTATTATACTTACGCAGTTCATTAACACAAGCCTAAAAGATACCCACATTGGAAAATCTAATTAATTAATTACATTATTGCTTAAACTGCTAATAATTTAATCGGTTATATAAATGTACAATCCTAAAATATTGGTTATTTTTCTAAGGTTTTATAAACATCACTCAGTAAGCTTGAAGCACCAAATCTAAATGTATTTGCTTGCAAATAATCATCACCTATTATTGCGCGTGCTAGCGCTAAATAATCACTGGCATCGGCAACAGTTTTAACACCACCGGCAGCTTTAAAGCCCACACATTTATCCGAGTTTTTAATGGCTGTTAGCATAATTCTTGTTGATTCAAGGGTTGCATTAATGGCCACTTTACCCGTACTGGTTTTTACAAAATCGGCACCACCTTCAATTGCCAATTGAGTAGCCTGCGTTATAAGTGCTTCAGTTTTAAGCTCACCGCTTTCTATTATTACTTTTAGTTGCACGCGCGACCCACATGCTTTTTTACTTTCGCTTACATAACTAAGTACTGTTTGAGCATCGCCCGCTATGAGTTTTTTGTAAGGAATAACCAAATCAATTTCGTCAGCGCCGCGCTCTATTGCAATAAGTGTTTCGTTAATTACATCACTCAGTGGCGCATCACCTGTTGGAAAGTTAGTGACTGTTGCAACTTTTATGTGGTTAAGCTCACGCGCTGAGAGTGCTATTTTTGCATCATCAACAAAGTCGCTATAAACACATACGGCGGCAGGCGTACCTAAGGTAGGATTTATGCTATCAACAAGTGCTTGAATGCTTTTGGTGGTATCGCTGGTGTTTAAGCTTGTTAAATCCATCAGTGCGACTGCTAATGCGGCATCTTTTTGGTGTTGTGTCATTAGAGCTCCGTTGCTTATGTAATACCAATTTTATTAAAAACATGATCATTTTAGCGTATTAAATAACTCACTAACTACGTTAAAAATTATTTATATAGAACAACTATGTATCATAATTTTAGCCTTGTTATTGAGCTATTTTCTCGTCGCTATTATAGATCACTAATTTAATGCAATTGGTATAAGTACAAAATAGAATATGCTTCCATATTAACAAATTAAACCAAACTCGCTATAGCTCATAACCAAACACTATAAGCTGTTTATTTTACTTGTAACTCGGCGCAATCCCTTGTTAACTAACTCTTAGGCCTAAAAAGCCCACCTATTATAACTTTTGGTTATATCAACTTGGTTTTAATTATTTTTTACTTATTGATAGCCGCTATATTCTGCTTATCAGAATAAAGCGTTTTCTTATATTTGAATTTGTTTAGGGGTCTTATTAACGTGCAGTATTTACCTATCTTTACCAAACTCGACAACAAACCAGTATTGGTTGTTGGCGGTGGAGAGGTCGCATTACGCAAATGTCGCGCGTTTTTAAAAGCGAGAGCGAGCGTTACTTTAGTAGCGCCTTGGTTTTGCGACGAACTAAAAGAGCATGCGCATAATAATGAAGTAACGCTTATTGATGCTTATTTTGATGAGTCGCATCTCGATGGCAAAATGCTTGTTATTGCAGCAACCGACCGCGATGAAGTAAACAACAACGTATTTGAACTTGCCAATGCCCGCAATGTATTTGTAAACGTGGTTGATGACCAACCTAAATGTACGTTTATATTCCCATCCATTGTTGACCGCGACCCAATTACGATTGCTATATCAAGTGCAGGCACAGCGCCGGTACTTGCACGTCGCTTACGCGAAAAGCTCGAAACCCTTATTCCGCATCATATTGGCCCACTTGCAACACTTGTCGGTGGCTTTAGAGACAAAGTAAAAAAACGCTTTAAACATTTTTCAGACCGCCGCCAATTTTGGGAAGGCGTGTTCGACTCATCTGTCGTGAGTAAAGTGCAAACCGGTGATACTCAAGCCGCACAGCAGCAATTAGAGCAAATGCTAGATGCAAAAGCAGAACCTGAAGGCGAAGTATATGTAGTAGGTGCAGGCCCAGGCGATCCAGAGCTTTTAACACTCAAAGCACTGCAACTTATGCAACAAGCCGATGTGGTTGTATACGACTTTTTAGTGTCTGACGAAATTATGGAATTAGTGCGTCGTGATGCTGACCTTATTTGTGTAGGCAAACGTTTAGGCGATCATAGTGTTGTTCAAGACGACACCAACCAAATGCTGGTCGACCTTGCTAAACAAGGCAAAAAAGTGTGCCGCATTAAAGGTGGCGATCCGTTTATTTATGGCCGTGGTGGCGAAGAAGTACAAGTACTGGCTGCTAACAACGTAAATTATCAAATTGTACCGGGTATTACAGCCGCTGCAGGTTGTAGTGCTTATGCGGGTATTCCACTTACGCATCGTGACCACGCACAAGCCATTCAATTTGTAACTGGCCACTGTAAAAAAGACGGCCAAGAACTTGATTGGCAATCGCTGGCAAAAGCAAATCAAACGCTTGCTATTTACATGGGCGTAATTAAATCGCCGCACATACAAAGCGAGCTTTTAAAACATGGCCGTAAAGCCGACACACCTGTTGCCATTATCGAAAACGGTACACGCAAAAATCAGCGTGTAGTAACAGGCCAATTAGGCGAACTTGCCGACTTAATTGAACGCAACAGCATTATATCGCCTGCGCTACTCATTATTGGTGAAGTAGCCGCCCTGCACTCGCAACTAGCGTGGTTTGGGAAAAACGAACAAACAAGCAGCTTTGCACAGCCGCTAACAGATGTATCAAATACATAACCGAATTTTAAATTTGTAACTTTTAATCATTTTAGTAGGACGACTAACAATGGCTTTAACTCACCTTCAGCAACTAGAAGCTGAAAGTATCAAAATCATGCGCGAAGTCGCCGCTGAGTTTGAGAACCCAGTAATGCTTTACTCTATTGGTAAAGATTCGTCGGTACTTTTGCACTTAGCGCGTAAAGCATTTTACCCTGCAAAAATTCCGTTTCCGTTATTGCACGTAGACACCAATTGGAAGTTTCGTGAAATGATTGAGTTTCGCGACCGTATAGCTAAAGAATACGGTTTTGACCTACTGGTACACAAAAATCCAGAAGGCATTGAAATGGGTGTAGGCCCGTTTACGCATGGCTCGGGTAAACATACAGACATAATGAAAACCCAAGGCTTAAAGCAAGCACTTAACAAATATGGTTTTGATGCTGCATTTGGTGGCGCACGCCGCGACGAAGAAAAGTCACGCGCAAAAGAACGTGTTTACTCGTTCCGCGACAAACACCACCGTTGGGACCCTAAAAACCAACGTCCTGAGCTTTGGAATACTTATAACAGCCAAGTTAATCCGGGCGAAAGCATTCGTGTTTTCCCGTTGTCTAACTGGACTGAGCTTGATATTTGGCAATACATTTACCAAGAAAACATCGACATGGTACCGCTTTACCTAGCAAAAGAGCGCCCTGTTGTTGATCGCGACGGCACCCTAATAATGGTTGACGATGAGCGTATGCCACTTAACGAAGGTGAAGTACCGCAAATGAAATCTGTACGTTTTCGTACATTAGGCTGCTACCCACTTACCGGTGCAGTTGAGTCAACAGCCAGTACTTTAACCGAAATTATTGAAGAAATGCTGCTATCTACGTCATCTGAACGTGAAGGTCGTGTTATCGACCATGATTCAGCCGGCTCAATGGAGAAGAAAAAACGTGAGGGGTATTTTTAATGTCTAGCCAAAATAACGATACATTTAACGAAGTAAAAGAAATAGGCATAGACGCCTACCTAGCACGCCAACAAGACAAAAGCTTATTGCGTATGCTTACGTGTGGCAGCGTAGATGACGGTAAATCAACATTGATTGGCCGCCTACTGCACGACAGCCACCAAATTTATGAAGATCAGCTAGCAGCCCTTCATAAAGATAACGAAAAAGTAGGTAATGCAGGTGAAGATCTTGACCTTGCATTATTAGTTGATGGCCTACAAGCTGAGCGCGAGCAAGGCATTACCATTGACGTAGCGTACCGTTACTTTTCAACGGCTAAGCGTAAATTTATTATTGCCGACACACCTGGGCACGAGCAATACACGCGCAACATGGTAACGGGTGCATCAACAAGCGATGTCGCCATTATTTTGGTTGATGCGCGTTACGGCGTACAAGTACAAACTAAGCGCCATAGCTTTATTTGTGACTCGCTGGGCATTAAGCAGTTTGTTGTTGCCGTTAATAAAATGGATATCGTTGATTTTGACGAAACCGTGTATGAAAAAATTAAGGCTGATTACCTTAAATTTGCTGAGCAACTTAACGTATCAAACATTAAGTTTGTGCCTATGTCGGCGCTTAAAGGCGACAACGTAGTAACACGCTCTGCACATACACCGTATTACACCGACAAGCCGCTACTTGAATTACTAGAAGATTCGCCAGCAGCCGAAACAGATACAGGCTTTGAAGCGCGCCTACCAGTGCAATATGTAGTGCGTCCTAACTTAAACTTCCGTGGTTTTCAGGGCACACTTACATCAGGCAAGATACACGTAGGCGATGCAATAAAAGTATTACCGTCGGGCAAAACATCAAGCATTAAAGAAATTGTTACCTTTGATGGCAACCTGGACAGCGCCGAAGCAGGCCAAGCAATTACCGTTACCCTAAATAACGAAATTGATATTAGCCGAGGGGATGTAATAGTACCTGCAAATTCAACGGCCGTTGTTACTAACCAGCTGCAAGCTAAAATTGTGTGGATGCATGAGTCGCCATTAGTATTAGGTAAAAGCTATAACCTAAAACTAGGCAGCAAAAACACCTCAGCTATTGTTACAAAAATTGATTACACAATTGATGTAAACACGCTTGAACACGGCACTAGCGACTCACTGCAGTTAAACGAAATTGCGATTGTGACGCTTGAACTAACCGAAACTATTTTGGCAGACGAGTACCACAGCAATCACGAAACAGGTTCGTTTATCCTAATCGATCGCTTTTCAAACCTAACGGTTGCTGCGGGCATGATTGAACAAGTACTACAAAGCCAAGCACAGCAAAGTAACTTTAGCGAATTTGAAGTTGAATTTAACAGCTTAGTACGCAAGCACTTTCCGCATTGGCAAGCGCTTGATATTTCTAAGTTATAAGTTGACTTTAGCCTGTTAGGAATTTAAAAGCATGGTAGAACAGCTCGTTTTAACAGGCATTATGCTTACCTTAGTCGGGTGCCTTTTTGGCACCCGTATTAATCCAGCATGGTTATTTGTAAGCGCCATTGGCACCAGCTACTTAGCAGGGCTAATCGATCTTGAAAGCATGTTAATTAATTATGCAAACCCGTCGCTTATCACCTTGGTACTATTGGTGTTAGTGTCGACCGCAATAGAAAAAACCACCCTAATTCAAAAGTTAGCGCAATCGCTATCTAAAGGTAGTTTAGTAAAATCGGTAACAAAATTGGGGTTATCAACCGCCTTTTTATCGTCGTTTACTAACAATACCGCCGTTGTTGCATCGCTTATTACCGCGATAAAAGACAACCCTAATCACTCCCCTTCAAAGCTATTATTACCGCTGTCGTATACCGCTATTTTGGGCGGCACTATTACGCTTATTGGTACATCAACCAACTTAATCGTCAATGGCTTTGCAGTCGATGCGGGCATGAAACCGCTGGGCTTTTTTGACTTTACCTTAGTGGGTTTAGGCGCGCTAAGCGTAGGCCTAATTACCATTTTAGTAATGCTTAAATACTTACCCGACAACGGTAAAAGCGATCAAGAAGTCGTGCCTTTTTACCTAGAAGGCAAAGTACAAGCAAATTCAAAATTAATAGGCCAAACCGTTGAAGAAAACGGCCTGCGTGATTTAAAAGACTTATTCCTCGCGGAAATTATTCGCGATGGCAGCCGCATTTGCGCAGTCACCCCGCAGCAAATTATTCAAAAAGACGACGTGCTGCTTTTTGTAGGTGACATAAAATCGGTGCCATTACTTACCCGTTTCGACGGCCTAAAAGTAGTGCACGAGAATCATCAAAAAGACATAGAACACTTAGTAGAAGTAGTCGTAAGTCAATCTTCAAAATTTATTGGTAAAACCGTAAAAGAAGCCCGCTTTAGAGAGCAATTTCATGCTGCTGTTATTGCCATTCGCCGTGGACACGACCGCTTACAAGGCGGCCTTGGGCAAGTGCAACTACAAGCTGGCGACTCACTCATACTCGCACCAGGCAAAAACTTTTATACCTTGCCTAACTTAAAGCGCGAATTTGTGTATATTTCAGGGTTTGACTTACAAGCCCACCTTGCACCTAAACAATCAAACATTGTGCTTCTAAGCTTTGCCGCAGTACTGGGTTTAAGCATTATTGGTATAGTCCCGCTGGTTAAAGGCTTATTAGTATTACTGATTGGCTTAATGCTAAGTGGCACCATAAAACTTAACGAAGTAAAACGCCGTTTTCCACTCGAGTTATTAGTGGTAGTAGGCAGCGCCATTGGCCTTGCCAAGTTAATGATAGGCACCGGACTTGCCGGGCAAATATCCGACGCCATGTTTATGGTACTTGGCGACTTTGGTCCTTACGGCGCATTTATTGCCATATTTTTAATGACCGTATTATTTACCGAGCTTATTACTAATAACGCAGCAGCTGCCTTGTCGTTCCCTGTTGCTTACTCGCTCGCGGTTGGTTTTAATGTAGACCCGCTACCATTTATTATGGCGGTTGCCTTTGGCGCATCAGCCAGCTTTATATCGCCATTTGGGTATCAAACTAATCTAATGGTTTATAGCGCGGGTAACTATCGCTTAAAAGATTACATAGTGATGGGCTTACCCCTTTCTATTATTTATTCAATCACGGTATTAAACTTGATCCCGCTGGTATTTCCGTTTTAATACCTGCGCTCACAGCATAAGAGACTCTCACTATGGATGAAAATATAGTTTGGCATAACTACGCAACTACAAAAGCACAGCGTAGTGAGCAAAAAAAACATAAGCCCGCTATTTTATGGTTTACCGGTTTTTCGGGCTCTGGCAAAAGCACCGTAGCAAACGCACTAGAAGCAGCGCTTAATAAGCAAGGTGCGCACACTTACCTACTCGATGGCGACAACGTACGCCACGGTTTATGCAAAGACCTAGGCTTTAGCGACGAAGACCGCATTGAAAACATACGCCGCGTAGGCGAAACCGCTAAATTAATGACCGATGCTGGCTTGTTAGTACTTACTGCGTTTATATCGCCTTTTAGAGCGGAGCGCGACATGGTGCGCAGCCTAGTAGATGACGGCGAGTTTATTGAAGTATTTATCGATACCCCACTGGATGTATGCGAAAGCCGCGATCCAAAAGGCTTATACAAAAAAGCCCGCGCAGGGGAGATAAAACACTTCACTGGTATCGATTCAAGCTACGAAGTGCCAAACAATCCAGAAATAATTTTAGATACAAGTAAAAACACCCTAGACCAATCGGTTACACAACTGATAACGTATCTAAAACAAAAGCACATAATATAGGTTAACCCCATGAATCAAACCGAACTGCTAGAAGAAACCCTCATCCTTGCCCGCAAAGCAGGCAAAGCGATAATGGGAATTTACGAAAAGGACTTTAACATTGAGTACAAAGCCGATGAAAGCCCCGTAACCGACGCCGATTTAGCAGCTCATAAACTGATTGTGGCAGGGCTTCAACAGCTCACACCCGACATTCCAATACTCAGTGAAGAAAACGCCGACATAAGCTGGGATGTACGCCAAACGTGGAAAAGCTACTGGCTAGTTGACCCAATCGACGGCACTAAAGAATTTATTAAAAAGAACGGTGAATTTACCGTAAACATCGCCCTAATTAAAAACGGTATTCCTATTTTAGCCGTAGTAGATGCACCCGCACTCGGCGTATCGTACCTTGCCGCAGAGGCCATTGGCGCATTTAAAGATAAAGGCGATGAGCGAATTGAGCTTAAAGTAACCACCAAACCTAATAAAGGGTTAATTCGTGTTGTAGGTAGCCGCTCGCACCCATCACCCGATTTAGCCGAGTTTGTGAAACGCTTTGACGAGGTTGAAATGGTGTCTAAAGGCAGCTCACTAAAGCTGTGTTTAGTGGCCGAAGGCAGCGCCGATATTTACCCGCGCTTAGGTCCAACTTGCGAATGGGATACAGGCGCAGGCCATGCAATCGCCGAAATAGCTGGCGCTAAAGTCACTAAGCTTGATGGCAGCCCGCTTATTTATAACACCAAAGATGAATACTTAAATCCGTATTTTATTGTGAGTGCGATAGAAGAGTAAGGGCTAAGAGTTACGAGCTGTCAGCTACTAGCAGTTCGATGTAAACCTAAACACCGTAGGTTGGGTTGAGTGGAACGAAACCCAACTTATATACTTTCTCATCATTTTAATACGTAAACATAGACATTTAGCATTACCATAAGCAAAGATAATAGCCCATCTGTTTATAAACTAATCTAAAGTTTGCTACTTAAAATGTTTATCGCTTTATCTCTTTTATCCTCATCAAAACCTGTATTTATCAATCCCTTCAACCTATCAATAAATATTAACTTCGTCTCTTTATCTAATGAGCTTACCGCTGTAAATATGTTGGACATATCTACATTCAAATCTGTAGACAATACTTCTATTAATATCTTTAGCGATTTTTCGTCTTTCTTATCTTTTAAAAGATCTAAAATAAACTCATATTTTGGGCCTCGAAAATATCTCTTACCTGGCTCGCCTGCAGCTCCATTTTCTAATTGGGATATAATACATAGCATTTCATAAGTGACTTCTTATTCTAGTAAGTCCAAAGCGATAGATGAAAAATCTTGTTTCTCTAAAACTTCTATAAACTCAGAAGAATTATTACTCTCTGTTTCTCTTTTTATTTCTATAAATATAGCTGAAAGTAAATAAATATCGTTAATCGTAGCGACATCTTTAATCACGCTCTGAAAGTTATCTATATTCAATATTTTTATCACTAGCCTTGTAAAAAGCTCTTTAAAGTTCTCAGCATTTTGATATTTATTTTTTTTAACTTCAGTCGAAACATAGCCAAAAAGTACTTTGTTAAGGCTTCTATCTGTAAATGACGATGACCTTTCAAATAAAATATCTTTAAAGCGCAGTAAAACTAATTGATAGCGTTCATCACAACACAACTCTTTAGCTAATGCTTCGAGTTCGTTCCCATCACGAATTCTTGAAAATATAGTTTGTTCATTCACCTCTTTTTTTGAAGGAGACTCTTTTATAATTTTTTGCAGGTAGTTAGCATTAGGATCACTAACACCTAAGCTCTGGGTGGGTATCAAAGCCTTATTAAAGCTTAAATGGAATTTATTTAACTCATCTCCATCTTCAAAATTACTGGCATCTTGACTCGATGCCTCTTTATCATTAGTTGATTCTTTATAATCTCTAGTAATTAGCCCTAACATTGTTGCAAAAAACTTAAAGTAAATTGGCTCCTCGATCTTCATTACATCTTTAATTATAGGTGTAACATTGCCTGAACCTACTTTCACAAGATAATCATAGCTATTCTCAAATGCACTAAAATAAGTAGGCTTTACTTCCCTTAAAGAACAAGCCATTAAAAAGGATAAAAAGTTCACTTCACCCATCAAATTACCAGGGGTCCACGCTTGATCAACTCGTCTTAATATTTTTTTAAGCTGCCTAATTGAAACAATTACTGCTTTTAGAGCATTAACTTCCTTAATAAATAAGTTATTTCTCTTTATCAAAGCTTCTATAAATTCCGAACGCTTGCAAAATACATGTACCGAATAGCTATCTTCTATTCTATTAGGGTTCAGTACCACTTTAGGCATGTTATTAGATAAAATAATAACTTTATTATGGTGCAATGCCTCTTTAAGACTTACACGAATAAAGGAATTTATTACCGCTGACAAATCGGCTCGGAGTATATCCTCTCTATAATCAGTCGCTTTTGAAATCACTTCAGCAGCAACCTCATTTTCATTTCCCATTGCAACGATAAAATTGATATGACTCAAATCTCGATTTTTCAATCTATCCAGCAGCGCGGCTATATCATTTAAACGTTTTTCGTTTTCATCGCCTGTACCACGATCTACGTCCTGCAAAGTGATCAGTAATTTGTGGTTGGTTGCATAAAGAACATCATTTAGCTTTTGAAAACTTCCCTCAATATCAACAGGGCCAGCAAGCAAGGTAGATGCAAACTGAAATACGCTACCACCAGATTTAAGTGCCTCGGTATAATGTTTAGGTAGCGTACGAAAGGCACACATATCAATATGCTGGCTTATATCATCAATAATATTGCTGAGTATCACATGCGCAACACTGCCGCTGGCTGCGCCCCACGTTGATATATCGCTTTGTATCCAAGTACTCTCTTTTTCAGCGGGTTTTGCCAAATCATTAGCAATACTTTCGACGATACTGCTTTTTCCGCAACCATAAGGCCCACAAAGAGCTATGTGTTGTGCTAAATCCTTTTCATCTTTATTACCACCATTTTGCAGCCGCTTGGTGATACGCTTTGCATACACCTGTAAGTCGGGCTCTAATCTTTCTGTGCTTTTGATAGTTGAATCATCTTTGAACCACTTTCTGAAATTTTCTAACGTTTTTAGTTCTGGGCTTTCTTTAGTTTCAATCGGCTCAATTTCAGAAGTAAAATTTTGTTGTTTGCTCTGCATGTGTTCATCGCACAATAAGTAAATCGCTAAAATTAAATAGCTACCAGCTAGATAAATGAAAGCATCAAAAGCAGGGGGCATATCAGCTAGGTTGACTGCACAAATGATAAAGGCTGCACTAAGAACAACTAATACAGCCATAAAAATTGGCTTTTGGGTATAGAGCTTTGTCTGATAAATGACAGTTATGAGCATGCCAATAAACGTAAGTGCTAGGTATTTTAAGCTCATAAAACTTTGCGCGTATAATGCAGCTTCATCAAATTTTGGTGCTGTGCTTAGCATGTAAAAAGCAGTTATAAACAATGACGCCAATACAGCCATAGTCACTGGCGGATATCGCCAGCTGAATCCAATACTGCGTTTGGGGTGCGATATATAAAACTTATCAAGCAGGAGCTTTATGCCAATACCCGCTAAAAATGCGCTGCTGTAATATAGAATTGGGTTCGCATTTAAAATAGAGCTCCAACTTGAATATGCCTTTTGTACAAGACCGACTTTGCTTAAAAATACAGTAATTGTTGCGGCGGTAATTGCGCACAATAAAAGAGAGAGCCAGCGCGTGGCTGTAATGGGGAGAGTTTTAACTTGCGACAACTTAATATCCTTATCAATACGTTACTTTGCCAGTGTATATCAATTGAACATTATTGAATAAGCAAGTTTAAGAAATAAAGTCGCCTCTTGGCTTTACCGCTCGAATGACGCTATGGCTTGTTGGGTTTCGCTTCGCTCTACCCAACCTACGCTTTGATATAAAAATGGAGTTTTATTCCTTTAGGTCTTGTTTTGAGTTTAGGGCGAAAATCAAAAAAGAATGTACCGACCCTATTCCTTCTACAACCCTTAACGATTTTGCTGGGCGATAAAAGCAAGCGAGTGCTGATTGAATAAGTCAGGACGTTCCACATTGCAGACATGGCCGCAATGGTGAATAGTTTGCAGTACGCTGTTTTTATGGCGCTTTACCATTTCTTTAACAGGGCCAAGGAACATATGATCTTCCTTACCCATAATATACAGAATGGGAATATCAATGTCTTTTTCTTTGAAGTATTGCATTAAAGGATTTACGTCCATGGCTAATTTAAACCATTTTATAAACTCTTTTTGGCACAAGCGTTTTGCTTCACGAACAAACAAAAGTCGAGATTCTTTATGACGCTTTTTCGGCATCATAATAAAAGCAAATAAGCGATACAGCCACATATAAGGCAGGAAGTGTTTAAAAGTATTACCTAAATAAACCAATGTATTACTGCGAGTATTAAAACGAGTAACCGCTCCACCTAGCACCATGCTAGAAACATATTGCGGCGCAATTTCAGCAATATTTCGAATAATAATTGTGCCCAATGAAATGCCAACAAAGTGTGCGCTGGTGATATTGTTATGATCTAACACATCGATAATGTCTTTAGAGACATTATTAAATGAATAATTATTATCAACAAAGTTTTGTACTAAGTTATTCGATTTACCGTGACCACGAAGATCTAGCAACAACACATTATATTCTTTTTTATAAGCTTTAAGCTGACGAAACCAAATTGCCGAACTACCACCTGCTCCATGGACAAATACAACCCATGTTTTACTGGTTTCGTGCGCAAAAGTAGTATGGAAAAGAATGTCTTTGCTCATTGCAGTTAGCGGCCTATTTACTTCGTTTGGCATATTCAATTGCAGGAAGTATAACGGAGTTTAATAAAAATCTCTTATGAAGTTGAGATCAATGGCTTCTACTTAATAGCTTTTGGCAGCAGATTTTGATTTTTAAATGAAAACCAATAAAATGACCTTCCCCTATTTTTACGTTATGAAAACCGCCTTCCTCGGCTTTGCTGCTCGCGTGACGCTATAGCGTGTTGGGTTTCGCTCCAACTAACCAACCTACCCGTACAGTAACTCTATAATGTGGCTTGCCATTTAAGGCTTTTGCTCACTTTTACACCACTGTTTCGTATTCATGACACTTACCCTCCAATTGAGCCTAATTAATTAGTCTAAAAATCTCTTCAAAACATGAAAAATGTCTCTAAAAACTATACCCTTCGGCGCAGTTATTATTTAAATAATGGATGAGCACACACATGACAACATCTCAAGATGCAACGCTTTCAAATGCATCACCAAACACACACACAAATTCAAGCAAAAATTCAAATACAAAAACTAAATGGAACCTGCACGATACGCAGTGGACATTAAGTTTATTTGGTACCGCCGTTGGTGCGGGTATTTTATTTTTACCTATTAACATTGGTATTGGCGGTTTTTGGCCGTTAATTATTATGGCGTGTTTAGCGTTCCCAATGACCTTTTTTGCGCACCGTGGATTAGCGCGCTTTGTACTTTCATCAAAAAATAAAGATGCCGATTTTACCGACGTAGTTGAAGAGCATTTTGGTGTGACTGCGGGGCGGTTAATTTCCTTGTTGTACTTTTTATCTATATTCCCAATTTTGCTTATTTACGGTGTAGGTTTAACCAATACCGTTGATAGTTTTATGGTTAATCAAATGGGGATGGAATCACCTTCTCGCGTGCTACTTTCGGGCGTATTAGTTGCGGGTATGATTAGCTTAATGATGGGCGGCGAGCGCTTAATGCTACGTGCCTTTGCTATTTTAGTGTATCCGCTTGTGGGCATATTGTTCTTTTTATCACTTTATTTAATCCCTAGCTGGCAGATGCCAGATATGACGGTGCCTGAAATAGGCAGCTTTGGTAAAACGTTGTGGTTATCGATTCCTATTATTGTGTTTTCGTTTAGCCACGCAGCGGCTATCTCAAGCTTTGTAAATGTGCAACGCGGTCATTACGGCGAACAAGCTACACGTAAGTCTGAGGCGATTTTAAAGCGCACTAGCTTGCTACTTATTACCTTTGTACTGTTATTTGTGTTCTCTTGCGTGCTGTCGCTTACAGGCGAGCAAATGGCAGCGGCTAAAGCGGCTAACGTATCGGTTTTATCCTACCTTGCTAATATTACTGATAACTCGTTTATTGCCACACTTGGGCCACTTGTTGCCTTTATTGCTATTACATCGTCGTTTTTGGGTCATTTTTTAGGTGCACGCGAAAGCTTTACAGGATTAGTAACTAAACAAACAGGCTTAAGCGCTGGCGTTACCGATAAAATTGGTGTGTTAATCATGTTTTTAGCTATTTGGTTTTGTGCTGTTAAAAACCCAAGTATTTTAGACATGATGGATCAGTTATCGGGCCCTATTATCGCGATGATTTTATTCATTATGCCAATGATTGCAGTTTATAAAGTACCTGCACTTAATAAATACCGAAATCGCTTTAGCACGCTATTTATATTAGCGGTTGGCTCACTTGCTGTATTTGCACTTTTATACAGTATGCTTAAGTAATAAAACTGTTTATACAAAAGCCCGGCTACTTTTTAGCTGGGCTTTTTTGTGTGCTGTTTATCTCAAATTGTTTTTTTATAGTCGCTCTTCAGGCATGTTATAAATTAACTAGCCTAAAAATAAAACAATTATGCACTTTACTAAACAACTCCTACTTTACGTAAGCTTGCTAACTACGCTTGTTTTAAGCCTCTTTGTTAAAGCTGATGACGCTCCCGCTATTTTATCGATGAAAGAGCGCGCTACGTTTATAGATAAAATAACTGAGCTTAGAGTTAATACCTTAATGCCCTCGTTAATGAAGCAGCACAACACTGATATGTGGCTACTTATAAGTCGAGAATATAACGAAGATCCAATATTAAAAACAATGCTGCCAGCAACATGGCTTTCAGCCAGACGCACCACTATTTTGCTATTTGCACTTAATAAACAAGGTGGTGTTGATGCTTACGCTATTGCGCCTTATAAAATAGGTAACGTATTTAAAAAAGGGTGGGATAAACAAACACAACCAAGCCAGTGGGAAGCACTCAATACACTTATTGAGCAATACAAACCTCGCAACATTGCGCTTAATACTTCTACCGACTGGGCACATGCCGATGGCCTTGTGCTAGGCGATTACAAAACCTTAATGGCTAACTTGCCCGCCGCTTATCACAATAAAATAATTTCTGCCGAGCCACTTGCTGTAAGCTGGTTAGAGCAACGTATCCCCAAAGAAGTAGAGATGTATAAGCACATTGTTGCTATTGCCCACTCTATTATTGCAGAGGGGTTTTCGGGTAAAACAATTACGGTTGGTGAAACAACTAGCGATGACTTGGTATGGTGGTTTAGAGAGCGCGTAAAAGAGCTAAAACTACAAACATGGTTTCATCCAAGTATTGCTATTCAGCGCGCCGATGCGAAGTCGTTCGATCATGAAGAAAGCTTTACCAATGGCTACGATGATAACGTTATACAAGCCGGTGACTTGCTTCATGTAGATTTTGGGATTACTTATTTACGCTTAAATACCGACACGCAGCAGCATGCGTATGTGCTCAAAGAAAACGAAACAAGTGCGCCTAGTTACTTAGTTGAAGCACTAAAAAGCGGTAATAAACTACAAGACATATTTACCAATCAATTTGCGGTAGGTAAAACCGGTAATGAGGTTTTAGCTGCAGCACGAAAAGCCGCTATTGATCAGGGATTAAAACCCACTATTTATACTCATCCTCTTGGCTATCATGGCCACGCTGCTGGCACTACATTAGGTATGTGGGATTCTCAGCAAGGTGTACCGGGAGATGGTGACTATCCGCTACATTTAAATACAGCTTACTCAATTGAGCTTAACAATGCTGTGTTTATAAAACAGTGGAATAAAGAAATAAGAATAATGCTAGAGGAAGATGCTATTTTTGATAAAAGCGGTGTCTGGTATTTAAATGGCCGGCAAACACAGCTATTGCTTGTAAAATAAAGTATAAAAAAATGGCGCTCACTGAGCGCCATTTTTAATTTAATTCGTTGCTATTATTCTGTATCTGGCAGGTTACGGCCATAGAATATTTCTTGCATTTCACGGGTCAGTTTTGAGCGAATTTCGTCTTCTTCGCCCTCTGATAAATCTGCCGTAGAAAGGCCGAACAAATACGTGTTTAGATCGGTTTCTTTTAACATCATTTTGGTATGGAACAGGTTTTCTTGGTACACGTTCACGTCCATCATTTGGTACGCTTCTTTTGTATCTTCTGTCATGAAGTTTTGAATCGAGCTAATAGCATGATCAATGTAGTGCTTAACACCGTTTATGTCGCGGGTAAAACCACGAACGCGGTAGTCAATTGTTACTACGTCTGATTCAAGGCTATGAATTAAGAAGTTTAACGCTTTAAGTGGCGAAATAATGCCACAAGTAGACACTTCAATATCAGCACGGAATGTACAAATACCATCATCAGGGTGAGCTTCTGGGTATGTGTGTACACAAATGTGGCTTTTATCTAGGTGCGCAACAACTGAATCAGGTAATGGGCCTGGTGCTTCGTCAGCATCGTAATTTTGCTGCTCTTCTACTGGTTCTTCTGAAACCAAAATAGTTACACTTGCGCCTTGCGGTTCATAATCTTGGCGCGCTACATTTAAAATGTTAGCACCAATAATATCAACAACTTCACCTAAAATGTCGGTTAGTCTATCTGCACTGTACTGCTCATCGATATATTCAATATATTCTTTACGTTGTTGCTCGGTCTTTGCGTAACAAATATCATAAATACTAAAGCTTAAACTTTTGGTTAAATTGTTAAAGCCATGAAGTTTAAGTTTATCGAAGGGTTTGTTCATAATAAACCAACCTATAAATTAGTGGGTTCTGCACCTGCAGAATGAAAAGTTCGCGGATTTTATACGAATTTCCCTCGTGGAAAAAGCGTTATTTTGCTTGATCTTGCACAACTTCGTGGCTATGCGTAATTTCTACTGTTTTATCAAGCATTAATGCAACTGAGCAATACTTTTCAGCAGAGAGTGAAACCGCGCGTGCAAGGTGCTTTTCAGACACATTATTGCCTTTAACAACAAAGTGTAAGTTGATTTTGGTAAACACACGTGGGGCTGTTTCGGCGCGCTCTGCACTTAGTTGTACTTGTACATCTGAAAAATCTTGTTTGGCTTTTTTTAAAATACTAACCACATCAACTGATGAACAACAGCCAACTGACATTAAAACCATTTCCATTGGGCTTGGTGCTGCACTATCGCTGCCGCCATCAAACACAACATTGTGGTTAGAATTAGAACGACCAATAAACGTATCGCCTTCAACCCATTTTACATTTGCTTGCATTGTTATATCTCAAAAAAATATTTTCTTGATTGTAAGCAAGTTAGCCGTAGTTGCAAATGAAAATGCAACGCAGGGCTATAAAATGGCTAAGATTGTTGTGTTAAAGCGCTATCAAAGAGGTTTTTTACTAAACCTGCAAATTCATCTATAAAGGCATGCTGTTCAACCGTGACAGGCTGTGAGGTGATGCTGCTGAGGACTTCTTCTAAATCGTAAACTATGCCATCAACTTCACGTACAATTTGACTACGCTGCTCTGTGTTGAGGTTTGTGTGCTGCTCGCAAATAAGCATCACATTTTGTGCAATAACGTCTTCGATTAATTCCATTACTGTTGGGGCACCTGGTTTTATTTCGCCTGGCTTCTCAAACAATGCTAAATTTTGAGTTAGATACATGATCAAATCATCGTACCCTTGCCTATCTAAAACCATTTTTGTACCACCTTTGTATAATTAATTATTTTTGATTTAAGCAGAAAGCGCTGTTGATTGCTAGCTTTGCGCGTTAGCAATACAAAAAAAGCAGCCGAAGCTGCTTTTATAATAATTAAGTAGTATTACTACTTAATCTATTTTTAAGCCTGGGCTAAGTGTTGCTGGCATCGCTACTTTTTCAAGCTCTACCGAAGCAACTGGGTATGCACAGTAATCAGCTGCATAATACGCGCTTGCTCTGTGGTTGCCCGATGCACCAATACCACCAAACGGTGCTGCGCTAGATGCGCCAGTAATTGGGCGATTCCAGTTAACAATACCTGCACGAATACGACGTAAGAAGTGGTCGTAATCTGCTGCACTATCACTTAATAAACCAGCCGATAAACCAAAGGTTGTATCGTTTGCTTTATCAATGGCTTGGTCAAAGTCGTCAAAGCGGAATACTTTTAAAAGTGGTCCAAAGTGCTCTTCATCTGGGAAGTCACTAATATTTGTACACTCAATAATACCTGGTGTTACAAAGCCGGTATTGGCTGTGTGCTCAAGTTCTACTAATACTTGAGCGCCAAGCTCAACAAGCTCGTTTTGCGCTTTAACCATGCCTGCTGCTGCAGCTGATGAGATCATAGAACCCATAAATGGCTGGTCTGCATCGTCATAGTTACCTACTTTAATCGCTTTAGTTGCTGTGATTAAACGCTCCAGTATCACATCGCCTTTGCTACCCGTTGGTAAAAATAGTTTACGTGCACACGTACAACGCTGGCCACTTGAGATAAACGCAGATTGAATAATATCGTGTACAACGGCTTTAGTGTCTTCAACGTCGGTAATAATAAGTGGATTATTACCACCCATTTCTAACGCTAAAATTTTACCCGGTTGACCCGCAAACTGTTCATGTAAAATATGACCTGTGCGCGAAGAACCCGTAAAGAACAAGCCATCAATACCTTTGTGAGCAGCAAGGGCTTTACCCGTTTCTACTTCACCTTGTACAAGGTTAATTACACCTGCTGGTAAACCTGCTTTTTCCCACAGCTTAAGCGTAAGCTCAGCAACTTTAGGAGTAAGTTCAGACGGTTTAAACACAACTGTGTTACCCGCTAAAAGCGCTGGAACAATATGCCCATTAGGTAAGTGACCCGGAAAGTTATACGGACCAAATACAGCTACAACACCATGTGGCTTATGGCGAATCATCGCACGGCCAAGTGGCATTGCGTTTTCTACGTCGCCAGTGCGCTCTAAAAATGCTTTTTCAGAAATGGCAATTTTACCAACCATAGCACCCGCTTCTGTGCGAGTTTCCCACAGTGGCTTACCTGTTTCTTGTGCGATAGTAATAGCGAGCTCTTCGCTGTTTTCTTTTAATTGCGCTGCGAATGCTTTAATTATTTCTAAACGCTCAGTAAAGCTTTTATCAGCCCATGCATAAAACGCTTCGCGCGCTGCATTTACTGCGGTGTCTACTTGCGCCGCAGTTGCCGATGAAGCCTGCCAAATAACGTCGTTATTTGCAGGGTTTACTGAATTAAATTCTGTGCCTTGGCCTTGTGACCATTGACCATTTATAAATTGTGCAGGATGAGTCATATACTTTCTCCTAAATTAAATCGTGGTTGCACTAACAATATCGCCAGTTTGCAAATGCAGTGCATCTGCTATTTCTTGCGATAAAATAAGGCTTTTTGCGCGCTCGTCAAATGTCATTGGTGCAACGGTTGCTCTAAAATCATTAAGCTTTTCGTTAGCTAGTAACACCATGGTGTCGCCAGTCATTTCGCCAATTTCAACGTTAAAGTTACGTGCATTACGAATAGTCGCAATGTTATCTACTTTTGCTTCAACCGTTGGGCCGCCGTCAAAAATGTCTACGTAGCCATTAAACGTAAAGCCTTCGCTTTTTAATAACTCGATTGCTGGGCGAGTGTTGTCGTGTACTTTACCTATTACGGTTTGCGCATCTTTACTTAGCAAGTTTACGTAAATTGGGTATTTAGGCATTAATTCAGCAATGAAAACCTTTTGGCCAATACCTGTTAGGTAATCGGCTGTTGGAAAATCCATTGAGAAAAAGTGCTCTTCAAGCCACTGCCAAAAAGGGCTACTGCCGTTTTCGTCAGACACACCGCGCATTTCTGCAATCACTGTTTGCGCAAAACGCTCTTGATGCTGCTTTATAAACATAAAACGCGCTTTTGAAAGTAGCTTACCATTACAATTTTTACGATAGCCATCTTTTAAAAACAATGTGCAAAGCTCTGTAGCACCTGTGTAGTCGTTACATAGCGTTAGAATATCAACCGCTTTGTATACGTCTAATGTGCGCGAAGAGTGAATCACTTTACTTAAGTGATAATGATAAAATGCATCATCAAGCCCTACCGCAGCTTCAATTGCAGATGTTCCTACAACGTCACCGGTTTCGCTATCTTCAAGAACAAACAGGTAGCCTTCGTCACCAGGTTGTGACGTTTGTTTAGCAAAAGAGCTTACTGAATGGTCGATCTTTTTTTGCAATAGTTCTTCGTTTAATGGCAAAGAAGTAAAACCATGCCCTGATTCGTGGGCAATTTTCAGTAATGCTGAATAATCATTTTGCTGGATTGGGCGAAGGATCATCATGAGTCCGCTTGCTCCCTTATAAATAACGGTAAATAGGAATTGCAGGGCAAGCGGTGCTTGCCCTTAATTGGTTGGCTTAAGTCGCTTATGCGTTTACTACGCTTGCTACTGCTTTTTCAAAGCGTGCCATACCTTCGCGAATGTCCGCATCAGGAATTACTAAAGATGGAGTGAAACGTATTACGTCTGCACCAGCAACTAATGACATAAGGCCTTGCTCAGTCCCTGCCACTAAAAACTCTTTTGCACGACCTTTATATTGCTCGTTCACTACTGCACCAATTAATAAACCTTGGCCACGGATTTCGCTAAATACGTTGTATTTGTCGTTAACCGCAGTAAGTAGTTCATTAAATAATGCTGCTTTAGCTTTTACGCCAGCAAGTACTTCTGGGGTATTTACTGTATCAAATGCAGCTTCTGCAACAGCACACGCAAGCGGGTTGCCGCCATAAGTAGAACCATGAGTACCTACTTTAAGATGCTGTGCAATTTCAGTTGTTGTGATCATAGCGCCAATAGGGAAACCGCCGCCAAGTGCTTTAGCTGAAGTTAAAATATCAGGTACTATGTTTAAGCCTTGGTATGCGTATAAATCGCCAGTACGGCCAACACCTGTTTGAACTTCATCAAAAATAAGCAGTGCGTTATGTTTAGTACATAAATCGCGAACGCCTTGAGCAAACTCGTCAGTTGGTGAAACAATACCGCCTTCACCTTGAAGAGGTTCCATCATTACGGCACATGTTTTGTCGCTGATAAGCGCTTCAAAAGCAGCTAGGTCGTTGTAATCACAATGTACAATGTCGCCAGGCTTAGGACCAAAACCATCTGAATATGCAGCTTGACCACCAACAGTTACGGTAAAGAATGTACGACCGTGGAAACCTTTGTTGAACGCGATGATTTGTGATTTTTCTGCGCCAAACTTATCAAGTGCAAAACGACGCGCTAATTTAAGCGCTGCTTCGTTTGCTTCTGCGCCTGAGTTGGCAAAGTAAACTTTTTCAGCAAATGTAGCATCAACCATTTTTTTAGCTAGGCGAAGTGCCGGTTCATTGGTCATTACATTTGATAGATGCCAGATTTTTTCGCCTTGCTCTTTTAATGCGCCTACTAATGCAGGGTGGCAATGGCCAAGACAGTTAACTGCAATACCACCAGCAAAGTCGATAAACTCTCGACCTTCTTGATCCCATACACGAGAACCTTCGCCTCGAACAGGAATTACGCTTGAAGGTGCGTAGTTAGGAACCATTACGTGATCAAATAATTCGCGATTGACTGTCATTTTATTTCCTCTTAATTGTGAGCAACACAAAACATCAAAATAGGTGTTTGGTTAATATTTGTAACCAACTTTATAGGCAAGATCAGTAACCTGATAATTGCGCAAAATTGCTTTGTGGTTCAATTTTCAGACGCACATTATTTCAGAATTACTGATATCTGTCTCGTTAAAAACTTTCATGTATCCCTTGAAAATAAAGGGCTAAAGATATTATTTCATAGATAGTGAATAACTATTTGCATAACTATTTATGCTTATTTTTAGGCAACTAACCGCATGAGCACCGAGGCGCGGACGCTTTAATCGGCAAATATGCAATATAACAATAGAGTGAGAATGAATGGTTAGTCGCAAAAAAATTAACAAAAAATTCAGATTTTTAGTCAATTTGAATAGCTAAATTGGTAAAATTACTCGATTGGAGGGTTTTTAGTTCCGTTTTAGTGAACTTAAAGTACGAAAACCAGCTTAGAGTTTCATCAGGCTCAATAAGTTGATGCTCTTTTAAATTAAGATATTGAGAGTAGCAACGTGCCTTTAGCATTACTTCTGTTAATGGCAGTAATGTATCGCCTTTATCTACCCCATTTACTAGCTGCTGCATGACACCTTTAAACGGTAAATATTTAAAAGCCATTTTGTCTATTACTTTGGCGCTTACTTCTATCGACTTATTGCTAAGTAGAGTGGTTAAAAATAGCGGGTCGGGCTGTAGCTCTAATAATGCGGTGTGTAAATCTTTTTGGTTTTCATTTCGGGCTAACTGCACTTTGCGTTGCCATACTTTCTCAAACGTTTTTAAGTACAAGCGCACTAATGCAATTCGCCCTACATCTAAAAGCATTCCAAGGGTAAATGCATGTACGTCATTCACATTATTAATTTGTGCAATTTTTTGCGCAGCAATCGCGTTTGCCATCGCGCTGTCGCGTAGCCGGCGTTTTAATAATGAAAATGGTTCGGTGCTATGTGGCATCCAATGACGCGCTGCAAATGTAGGAATCACTAGCTGTAAGTTATCAAGGCCAATATAACGAAGGGCAAGCGATGGTTTATCTACTTTTACAGACGTGTTTTTACTACGCTGATTACGATAGTAAGGTAAATTAACAAGCGTTACTAACTCTCTACCCAACCAGCTTATATCATTAACTAGTGGCTCTAAACGCCCTACCGACGCTGACTTTACAGCTAATATGTCGAGTATATTGGCAATGCCATCTTCAATACCTATAGTGCTGTGAATTACACCATCTATATCTTCAAGCTGCTTATATATAGCTGTTTCAATAGTTTTGTGCAGTTGCTCACTCGCTTGAGCGCGGTACTTATGATGTGCAGTACTGCTTTGCTGGCGTTTATTCTGTGCGGCCACTTCAACCTGAAGCAAAGTGCGTTGCTTCATGGGTTCGCCGTAATCTATATCTAATGTATGAATGAAACCAATTTGCTGATGCGCAAAGCTGTGCCCAAGCAATAAGTCATGAGCCCGTTGGCTTAGTATTTTGGCAGTACGCTGTTGCGCTACAAGTTCAGTCATGACATCCATTAATAAAGTATTAAATGCTCTGTGTATTATAACATTAGAAGCGAGTTAAAAAGTTATCAAGCAGTTCTAAGCCTTGATCAGTTAGAATAGCTTCGGGGTGAAACTGCACACCTTCAATTGCTAGTTCTTTATGAAGTAACCCCATAATTTCGTCAAACTCGCCTTGCTCAGTCTGAGTCCATGCGGTTACTTCAAGTTCTTTAGGTAGAGTTTGCTCTTTAACCACTAAAGAATGATAACGACATACTGTTAACGGGTTAGCTAAGCCTTTAAACACCCCTTTATTAGTGTGAACTATGGGTGATGTTTTACCGTGCATAACTTTTTTAGCACGAATTACATCTCCCCCCAAAGCTTGCGCGATAGTTTGATGCCCCAAGCAAATCCCTAGAATAGGATATTGTCCTTTTAGTTGCTCAACAACATTTAATGAAATACCCGCTTCGTTAGGCGTGCATGGTCCCGGCGATAACACGATGTGCTGCGGGTTTAACTGTTTTATTTGTGCAATGTTTAGCTCGTCATTACGTTTTACTAAAACGTCTTGATCTAAACGCTGAAAATATTGCACTAAGTTGTAAGTAAACGAATCGTAGTTATCGATCATTAACAGCATTACACAACAAACCTTATAAATTATTGACCACTTACTTCACGCAAGCGGTACTAAGCGTTGCATTCTACCACTATTAACTAGCCAACATAAATTAGCAAAAAGCGTTAAAAATTAACTGTTTTTGCTAAAAGTTCTTTAAAGTCTTTAGTGGGTACTGGTTCACTTAACCCGAACTCTGGTTAAGAGATTTATTAACGTATTAAATCATGGTGATATTTAAATTTATTCTCTCAAGCCAGAGATTCCTTGCAGCTTGAGCAATAATATCGAACCCTAAGCTTTTTACGAGTAGTTAATACTCCTATTTAGGCTGTATACCCCAACAATAAATTATTGACCTCTAAAGTACATGCGTTTATTGATCGCTCTATTAAATACTTTGGTGAAATACCTTACTGAGCAAAATAAACAGATTGTTTGCGCTACATCAAATTAGCGGCTCAATGGTTGAATTATATCTATGTAAGCCCCAGTGTATTATATGAAAGGCAGTAATTCACTTATACAACTCACTTACTTGTGAGCTCATTTATATCCTATTAAGGAGCGAATATGTTAGGCGAAGACCACTCATTAACTAATGACTTTCCAGAGTACTTAAAGACCATTGCCGAGTTAAATGAAAGCGATACTGAATTTGCAAAAAAAGCAGATAAGTACGACAAGCTAGATAAAGAGATTAGAGTGTTAGAACTCAAAGATGCGCCCATAAGCGATGAGCAAATGCATCAACTAAAACATGAACGTACAGAATTAAAAGATTGGCTATACGAGCGCTTGCAGCAAGAGCAGTAATCCAGCTAAAAAAAGAGCTCACTGACAAGTGAGCTCTTTAGATCAACCATAAGGATTTTTTCTAAAACTTTACAAAGCCACCCACAGATTTCATAAATACAGTACTTGGGTTAATAACATCTTTGCGTTTCTAGCAAGTGCTATCGGTAGCACCGGTAAGTAAAACTGTTTTATTTATGTTGCTCTCTCCTAACTTTGTTCTCGCTATATTAGCAGCCCCCCTACCGCTGAAATTAGGTCAATAATCGAATCAGTTTATCTAATCAATTGATAAAGCTAAGCCTATGTTAGTTAAAATAAAAGCATGCTATTTAAAGGCTGGCGAGTGTTTAATCTGAATGTTTTTTATGCTTTTATTTGAATTATCCAGCAATCATAACTATTGTTTTTAAATCACCTTAATAGTAGTATTTATCATATAAATACACTTTTCGAGAATAAACATGAAAGTTTTAGTTACTGGCGGCATGGGTTACATAGGTAGCCACACATGTATTGCATTGCATGAAGCAGGTATTACACCTGTTATTTATGATAACTTGTCTAATGCTAGTTCGCGGGTACTTGACCAACTCGAAAAGATTACTGGCACTCGGTTTGAGTTTATATTGGGTGACATTCAAGACGAGCAACAATTTAAGCTCGCTCTAAAACACACTAAAGCCGAGGCTGTTTTTCACTTTGCTGCTTTAAAAGCCGTTGGCGAATCAACTGAGCAGCCACTTCGTTATTATCAAAATAATGTGTCGGGCACATTAAGCATGCTACAAAACATGCAAGATGAAGGCGTTAACCATATTATATTTAGCTCATCGGCTACTGTGTACGGTGAGCCAGACTACCTCCCTATTGACGAAAAGCATCCTATACGCGCAACTAACCCTTATGGTTGGACTAAAGTCATGGTTGAACAAGCCATGCAAGACGTATGTAATGCCAACAGTCAATTTATGGGGATTGCGCTTCGTTACTTTAACCCAGTAGGTGCACACCCAAGTGGTTTATTAGGTGAAAGCCCTAATGGTATTCCTAATAACTTAATGCCATTTATTGCTCAAACTGCAGTAGGCAAACGTGACGTGGTTAATATTTTTGGTGACGACTACGACATCGAAGATGGCACAGGCGTGCGCGACTATATTCATGTTTTAGATTTAGCGAAAGGTCATGTTGCGGCATTTATGCAGCATAAAACAGATACCGCCTTTCATGCTTACAACTTAGGCACAGGGCAAGGTTATTCTGTGCTTGATATGATCAAAGCATTTAGCGCATCAGCCAATAAAGATATTCCGTATAAGATTGCACCGCGCCGTGCAGGTGATATTGCCTGTAACTACGCCGATGCCACAAAAGCGCAAAACACACTTAACTGGCACGCAGAACTAACACTTAGCGACATGACAAACGACACATGGCGCTGGCAAACTAATTACCCAAGTGGGTTGGAGAGTTAATATGGCTTTATTAGAAAGTACTCACAGACGTAAAAATCCGCTAACGGGTCGTTGGGTATTAGTGTCACCACATCGTAATAACCGCCCATGGTTAGGCGCAACAGAAGCCGTTAACGAAAACGTATTACCAAAACACGATGACAGCTGCCCACTTTGCCCAAGTAATACCCGTGCAAATGGCGACAGTAACCCTGATTACAAATACACACACGTATTTAGAAATGACTTTGGCGCATTAACACCTAATACCAGTAAGCAGCCACAAAGCACAGAGTCAGACAACGACTTATTTATTACCGACGAAGCCAGTGGCGAATGCCGCGTAATTTGTTTTTCTCCAGAGCATAATAAAACACTACCAGAGCTTAGCCAAAACGCGCTGTATGAAATAGTAAAAACCTGGAAAAAAAATTACACAGAGCTTGCACAGCAGTACGAATGCGTACAAGTTTTTGAAAATAAAGGCGAGATCATGGGTTGTTCGCAACCTCATCCTCACGGCCAAGTATGGGCTCACTCGCATTTATCAACCGAAATAGAAGCCGAAGATAACCAGCAGCTTGCCTATTATAAAAAGCATGGCACAGCCATGCTTGCCGATTACGCGCAAAAAGAGCAAGCAGATAAAACTCGTGTTGTATTTGAAAACGAACATTGGCTTGTTGTTGTGCCATTTTGGGCAGTATGGCCGTTTGAAACAATGCTAGTAACTAAAGATAACATTCAAAACTTTAGCCAGCTAAACGATGTCCAAACCGACTCTTTGGCTCAGGCACTTAAAGTATTAACCACTAAGTACGACAACGTATTTAATTGCAGCTTCCCATACTCAATGGGATGGCACAATGCACCCGCTAATCGTGGCTCAGATGAGCAACATTGGCGTTTGCATGCCCATTTTTATCCGCCGCTACTTCGCTCTGCTACTGTTAAAAAACACATGGTAGGCTACGAAATGCTAGGCGAAAGCCAACGCGATTTAAGCGCAGAAACCGCTGCTTCTATTTTAAAAGCAGCCAGTACAACACACTATAAAGATACAGCGGGACACACAGATGAAGCTTAACGAATTCCAACAACAATTTTTGTCACTGTATGGCGCGCCTGCTCAAGGTATTGCTGCAGCACCGGGGCGTGTAAACCTTATTGGCGAATTTACCGACTACAACGACGGTTTTGTTTTACCGTGTTCGTTAGAGTTTCGAACCCAAGTAATGTTTAAAGAGCGCGACGACAATATTATTACTGTGCATTCTTTAAATTACCCAGGCGAAAAAGACAGCTTTAGCGTTGATGAAGAAATCACTGAAGGCCAGTCGCAATGGGGTAACTACATTCGTGCTGTGGCTTATGTTCTTAAAAGAGCGGGCTACACACTGCGTGGCGCCGACCTACTTATTGACAGTAACTTACCGCAAGGTAGTGGCTTGTCGTCATCGGCCGCACTAGAAGTTGCTGTAGGCGGTATGTTTAACCATATTGCACAGCTTGGTTTACCGCCAGAGCAAATTGCGCTATTTGGCCAAGAAGCCGAAAACGACTTTATGCATTGCCAATGCGGCATTATGGATCAGCTTATTTCAGCTAAAGGCGAGAACGGTCATGCACTATTAATCGACTGTGAAAACCTCGCAACTAAATCAGTTAAAGTTCCTGATGATTTAAATATTGTTATTGTTAATTCAAACTACCCGCGTAAGTTGGTTGATAGCGAATACAACCAGCGCCGTATTGACTGCGAACAAGCTGCTGTAAAAATGGGTGTAGAAACACTTCGCCAAGCCACCATGGCTGGCCTGCAAGCAGTAAAAGCGACATTAAGCGAAAACGAATATAAACGTGCACACCACGTAATTAGCGAAAACGACCGTGTAATTGCAGCAACTACTGCACTACAAAATAATGATATGGATGCACTTCGTACGCTAATGGCTGCATCGCATCAATCGCTTAAACACGACTTTGAAGTAACCGTACCTGCAACCGATGGCTTAGTAGAAATTTGTAAAGAAGCGATGGGCGAGCGTGGCGCAGTTCGTATGACAGGGGGTGGTTTTGGTGGCGCAATTGTATGTTTGTGTCGTGATGCTGAAGTACCACTAATTAAAGCAGCGGTAGAAAAGCATTACTTTGAACGCTTTAGCCTAAATGCTGATATTTACGTATGTTCAGCGGGTTCAGGATTACAAATTACGTCTTTTTAAATAAACTTAAGGAATAAGCATGGCAAAGGTTAATTGGGGAATTATTGGGTGTGGCAATATAGCTCACACCTTTGCTACAAGCATTGCGCATTGCAGTGATGCACAGCTTATTGGCGCTGCATCAACGAGTATGCAGCGCGCTAAAGAATTTGCCACACCGTACAATATTCAAGGCTATGAAAGCTATCAAGCTCTTATGCAATGCCCAAATATAGATGCTATTTATATTGCCAATACGCACGATCAACACTTTAAAACTATCGCCCAATGCTTAAAACACAATAAGCAAGTGCTAAGCGAAAAACCGATTACCGTTAATGCTAAGCAATTGCAAAACCTCACTGAGCTTGCCAAGCAACAAAACTGCTTTTTAATGGAAGGTGTTTGGATACGGTTTTTACCAGCCATAGTAAAGTTACAACAACTCCTAAGTGAAGGTGTTATTGGTCATGTGCACAGTGTTAATGCCAACTTTAGTTTACCTGGCAGCTTTGCCGACACTCATCGATTAATGAACCCTGCAACAGCGGGTGGCGCCCTGCTCGATTTAGGTATTTACCCTATTTCGATTGCTGATGTGGTATTTAATAAAGCCCCTGAACACATCAAATCCTTTGTATATAAAAGCACAACCGGCGTTGATGAGCGAAGCACTGCTATAGTTGATTACGGTAACGGGCAATTTGCATCTCTTGCTAGCGCACTGCAGCAAAATGGCCCAACAGAAGCATGTATTAATGGTGAGCTTGGATATATTCGAATACCTCAATTTGTAGGTGCAAAAACGCTAGAGCTACATATAAGTGGCCAAGACCCTAAATACTTTGAATACAACTTTAGCGATGATGAAAACTTTAAGTTTGAAATTGCACATGTCACGCAGTGTATATTACAAAAACAAACCCAAAGCTGTGTATTACCACTGGGTACTAGCTTACGGGTTATGAACATAATGGATACCTTACGAGCACAATGGCAGCTGCAATATAGCAATGCCGTCGAGTCGGCTGAACTGACAAATTAAAAAATAAAAATACACAACAAGGACACACAATGACACACACACTCAAGGCGCTTTCAAAAGCCATATTACTTGCTACGTGCAGTTTATCTGCCAGTGCAGCTGTTGCTGAATCTAATAAACCAGAACAGCTATATCCGCCAATCACTAGCGAAGTATTGCCAGAGCTTGCAGCTAAAGGTAGCTACAATGTAGGTGTGCAAACACTTGATTTAGTTAACCCTGCGCAATTTGACCCCGCTACACAAGGCCAAAAAGATCGTCCTTTAAAAGTAGAAGTGTGGTATCCGGCTGCAAAGACAGCAAAAGCACCACTTACCAGCTACACAGATGAAACTCGCTCAGGTAAAGAGTTTACTCTGCAAGCCGATGCAATGCGTGATATCGCCATTAATAATAAAGAGCACTACCCTGTGATAGTGCTTTCGCACGGTTATACCGGTTACCGTACAATTATGTACTACCTTGGCGAGCATTTAGCGTCGCACGGTTACATTGTGGTAGCGATTGATCATACTGACTCAACCAATGCCGATGTTGATTTTAAAAATGCGCCGTTCTCTGGCTTTTTTAGCACGCTTATAAATCGCTCACGCGATCAGCAGTTTGTTATTAATTACTTTAATGAGCAAAACAACTTTGCAAGCAAGCAGGTAGATAATAAAAGCGCAGGCGTAATTGGTTACTCAATGGGTGGCTATGGCGCTGTAAATACGATAGGTGGTTGTTACGCTTTTAATGAGCAAACTACGGCTATGTTTACAGGTATGAAAGACCCAGCTCAAATTAAACAAGTACAGCAATTACTAAACAGCTGCGCTGGTGGACAATACCAAAACCCAAAAGTAGACCCACGTATAAAAGCAATGGTTGCCTTTGCACCATGGGGCGGACAGCATAATTTGTTTGACGCCAAAGCAATGCAAAATATTAAAGTACCTTCGCTTTATGTCGCCGGTAACTTAGATGACATTTCTGGCTATGAAGGTATTAAAAACCTTTATAACCAAACAGGCAGCAAAGATAAGTACATGCTTACTTACAAAAATGCACGCCATAATATCGCACCACACCCAGCCCCTGCTATTGCACAAAGCAGCAGTGAGCTAGATATTGGTCATTACTACGAGCCTTCGTGGTCTATGCGCACAATTAACGAAACCAACAAGCATTTTGTACTTGCGATGATGGACTGTCATGTAAAAGGCATAACCACTCAATGTGAATACTTAGATTTACCACAAAACGGCGACCAAGCTGTTGTTGACGGTAAACCACTACCACAGTGGCGCGGGTTTGATAATCGCTTTTCTACCGGTATGGATTGGCAGCAAGCTAAACCACACGCTAAATAACTTACTCAACACGGCTATCTTTTTTTATAGCCGTGTTCGCACTTAAAATCACCTCAAAGTAAAACGTGTTTTATTAAAGAGTTACCTGTTAAAAAAACACGCTTACTTTTTAATCAGGAATTTTAAGAAAAAATCATTGCCATTAGCCTCAGTTAAAGGCAATCTAGCTATATATAAGATAAATAATATTAATAACTATGTCCAAATACATACTCTCAATTGATCAAGGAACCACAAGCTCTCGGGCCATCTTGTTTACAAAAGATGCAGACGTTTTTGGTACAGCACAACAAGAATTCCCGCAGCATTTTCCACAAAATGGCTGGGTTGAACACGATCCTAACGATATTTGGCAAACAGTACTTAGCACCAGCCGCGAAGTACTCGTTGAAAATGATGTAAAGCCTGAAGAAATTATTGCTATTGGTATCACCAACCAGCGCGAAACCACTTTAGTGTGGAACAAAAAAACAGGCAAAACTATTTATAACGCGATTGTTTGGCAAGACCGCCGCACGAGTGACTATTGCGAAAGCCTAACAACTGATGAGCTTTGCCAAACGATAAGCGAAAAAACAGGCTTATTGCTCGATCCTTATTTTTCGGCCACTAAAATTCGTTGGATTTTAGATAATGTCGAGGGCGCACGCGAACAAGCGCTTGCTGGCGAACTTGCGTTTGGTACAGTTGATACCTACCTACTTTGGCAGCTAACTGACGGAAAAGAACATCGTACCGATGCAACCAATGCATCGCGCACTATGTTATTTAATATTCACACCCAGCAATGGGATCAAGAACTTCTAGAATTATTCGATATTCCAGAGTCGATGCTGCCAGAAGTGATGGACTCAGCTGATGAGTTTGGCTCTACGAGCGCTGACATTTTTGGCGCACCAATTCGCGTATGTGGTATAGCAGGCGATCAACAAGCAGCACTTGTTGGCCATGCATGTTTTGAGCAAGGCATGGCAAAAAGTACGTATGGTACGGGCTGCTTTTTAATGCTTAACACCGGCGAAAAAGCACTGACCTCAGAAAACCGCTTATTGACCACTGTTGCTTATAGATTAAACGGCAAGCCAACTTACGCCATTGAGGGCAGTATTTTTATGGCTGGCGCAACTATGCAGTGGATTGTTGAAGGCTTAAAGCTACTTAGTCATGCAGGCGAAAGTGAGTCGATGGTTAAAGATGTACCGCTCGATCATGGTGTATTTTTAGTGCCTTCGTTTACAGGTTTAGGCGCGCCTTATTGGGACCCTAATGCACGTGGCGCTATTTTAGGCCTAACACGCGATTCTGGGATTAGCACCATAGTTGCCGCAGCGCTGCAATCAGTTGGTTACCAAACCAAAGATTTACAAAAAGCGATGGAGCGTGATGGTCTTCGCCCAAGTGTGCTTCGTGTAGATGGCGGTATGGTAAAAAACAATTGGGTAATGACCTTTTTATCAAACATTTTAGGTGCAACGGTAGAGCGCCCAACTGTGACCGAAACGACCTCTTTAGGCGTAGCATATTTAGCTGGCTTACAAACAGGTGTGTACGAGTCGACTGAGCAGTTATCAAAAATGTGGACATGCGACCGTCGTTTTGAGCCAACCATGAGTGCCGACGAGCGTAACGATCTATACGCAAAATGGCAGCACTGCGTAGCTCAAGTATGCTTAACGAATAAAAATTGCCCGCAGTAATTAAGACGTGGCTAGGCAATTGCTTTAGTCACTTTACCTTTTTAACCTCGCTAAATAGTCGGTTAAAAAAATACGTGTTTTACTGCCCTAAATTACAAATAGATCAGCGCAAAAATTTAACGAATAAAAAACTGGGTTTTCTATTGTCAAATGAAAACAGCAGCTTTATGATGCTATATGTATTATTTATATTACAAATAAAAAGGGTGCTCGGTGGAATTAGCAGATAACGAATATGACTTACTAGTCATCGGTGGCGGTGTAAATGGCACAGGCATAGCAGCAGATGCTGCAGGTAGAGGACTTAAAGTACTTTTGTGCGAACAGTCTGACTTAGCTTGTGCAACCTCTTCAAACAGCTCTAAGCTTATACACGGCGGTTTGCGATACCTCGAGCATTACGAATTTAGATTAGTAAAAGAGGCACTAGCTGAGCGTGAAGTGCTTTTAAAAAATGCCCCTCACATTATGTGGCCGCTGACATTTAGATTGCCACATCAAAAGCATTTACGCCCAGCTTGGATGATTCGTATTGGCTTGTTTATGTACGACAACTTAGCTAAGCGCGTTACTTTGCCTAGTTCAAAAAGCATTAAATTTGGCGAACATAGCGTACTAGAACCCTCTATTACTAAGGGTTTTGAGTATGCAGACGGATGGGTTGATGACTCTCGTTTAGTCATTTTAAATGCATTAGCTGCGCAACAAAAAGGCGCTGTAATTGCTACAAAAACTAAGTGTGTAAAAGCGCATCGTGAGCAAGGTAAATGGCAAGTAACGCTTGAGCAACAAGGTACTCAATCTCGCTATGCTATTTCAGCTAAAGGCATTGTAAATGCGGCGGGTCCTTGGGTTGCTAAATTATTTGATGAAGCACTTAAAGAAAAATCGCCACAAAATATTCGCCTTGTAAAAGGCAGCCACATAGTAGTCCCGCGCATTCACGATGAACCACACGCTTATATTTTACAAAACAAAGATCAGCGTATTGTGTTTGTTATTCCGTTTGAAGATGACTTCTCACTTATTGGCACAACCGATGTAGAACACAAAGGTGAAGCACAAGACGTTAAAATTAGTGATGAAGAAATTGATTACTTAATTGATATTACTAATACCTACTTTAAACAACCGATTAAACGCGAAGACATAGTACATACCTTTTCAGGCGTACGCCCATTACTTGATGACGAATCAGTTAATGCACAAGCCGTTACTCGCGATTATAAATTAGAGCTTTCGAGTGATGCTAAGCAAGCACCTCTATTGAGTGTGTTTGGTGGAAAAATTACAACTTATCGCAAACTTGCCGAAGCTGCGGTTAATAAGCTTGAAGACTTTTACCCACAAATGAGCAAAGCGTGGACCAAGCATAGCTCGCTCCCTGGTGGTGATTTTAGCTCTGTAGAAGCACTTAAATCAGAGCTAAAAGCAAAATATGAATGGCTACCTGAAATAACACTTAAACGCTTTGTACGCACTTATGGTACTCGTGCTAAAAATATATTAGGTAGTGCAACTGGGTTGAGTGATTTAGGCCAAGATTTTGGCCATGGTTTATTTGCAGCAGAAGTAGATTACTTGCTAAATGAAGAGTGGGCAGAAAACGCATACAATATTTTATGGCGCCGCAGCAAATTAGGACTACGTTTTAATGAGGCACAAGTTGCTGCGCTCAATGATTACATTGAGCATAACCAAGCAGCTAAAAGCGCTTAACTATTAAGTTATAATAGCTTCCTGTTAACCCCTTTATAATTTAATTTTTATAGAGGGGTTTATTTTTTTGACTCTAAATTAAATAAATAATTAAAACCGCTAAGCGTCGCTGTTTTAATATCAAACTCAACACACTTCACACCTATTTGATTAAGCGCCGTAGTAAAACACTTATTCAGCTGCTTTGTGCCAATCACCACAACTTGTGTATCACTTAATAATTGCCATTCGCTAGCGTGGCGAGCTGCTCGTACATCGCTGCCAATTAATACACCCGACAAATAGGCTTTGGCTTGTACTGGCGTTAACTCCTTTGAAAGCTGGCGTGTACGCACACTAAAAATACCATGTGCCAAGTTACCGCTATCACTACCTAAAGTTAGCTCACAGCCTTGCTCAAATGCTTTAAAGTCAAACTCACCTTCTGCACAGTCGTTAGGAATTAAAACACTTTGATGACATAACAAATCATATAACTCGCCGGTCATGGCTGTTTTAAAGCAAATGATTTCGCCGTTGTTTATAAGCACCCATTTAGTATGTGTACCAGGTAAACATAATAATATTTTACCTTGTTGATACTCTGGATTTTGCTTTAAAAACCCTAAAATTTGCAGCTCTTCGCCGCGCATTACATCAAATAAGCTATTTTGCAGCGTACACTTTGTGCCAGGTAACGCTTTAATAATATGTCCATCGCAATCAAAGCTAACCGCAGCATTAAGTAGCCCTTCAGGATTAATTGGGCATTCTAAATATGGCGTTTCGTGCCAGCCGATGCTTGAGGTAATTTGCCCTGCAATATATATAGGTAAACTGCCATATTCTTGCTTCCACACTGCAATGGTGTCGATTAGGGTTTGCTCAAAATTTTGATTCGCCTTAACAACGCCAGGGCCATCACGTTGTGCTAATAATTTAAGTGTTGATTGCGCTTGTACTTCGCACAAATAAGCACGTAAATGGCTCGTGCCCCAGTCAACAGCAATAAAAAGAGATGAATTAGCCAAGCTTTAAAGCCTCCCACCGTCAATTTTAATACTCTGCCCAGTGATCATACTGCTTTCATCGGCGGCTAAAAAGAGTGCCAAATTAGCAACATCTTCAGGGGTAACTAATTTTTTAAGCGCCATGGCTTCCATCCACTTAACTTGCTCTTCTTCGGTAAACCAACTTGCTAGTTGACGGTCGGTGGCCACCCACCCTGGCAAAATAGCGTTAACGCGAATACCAAACTCGCCGTAATCGCGAGCCAATGCCTTAGTCATACCAATTAGCCCTGCTTTTGCGGTTACATAGCCTGCCATTTGTGGCTGGCCCATAATCGCGTTAATAGAGCTAAAATTAATGATACTGCCGGCTCCATCGCCTTTCATAAAAGACATAGCAACTTGAGAGGCAAAAAATGCAGGGTTTAAGTTTATTTGTAAGCACTGATCCCAGTCTTGCACTGTAACGTCTTCGCTCGCTTGGCGGCGGTCGTTCGCTACATTATTAACTAATACATTAATGGCACCGAAAGCGGCGCATGCATCCACAAGTGATTGCTGAAGTGCATGAGAGTCAGTTACATCAACTTGCCTATACCATAGTTTTGCATTGGGTAAATCACGAATAAGCGATTGCGCTGCCTTATCATCAATATCTATAAATGCTACTTTTGCATTTTGGTTTACAAAGGATTTAACCATTGCTCTACCAATGCCTGATGCACCGCCTGTAATAAAAATAACTTTACCAGAAAGACTATGATATTGAGCTAGGGTGTTCAAATTCAACTCTCCATACAGCGCATTTTCAATTTTAATTAAACCCTTTATAAACTTACATTTACAGTATAAAGAGCCAAACTAAGTTGTTATTGCTGTGTTAAAATATTTAGCTAATTAAAAGTTTATATCATATCCTTGAGTACATTAATATGATATATGATATATAATAAAGCAATATATCAACTCGGAATCCTGCGCAATGAAAAGCCAACCCCGTCAAAATTTAACACAACAATTAACCCACGATTTGGGTTTTGCTATTGTGCGTGGTGTTTACCCTGTAAGCGAAGGCCTGCCTTCTGAAGCCGATTTATGTATAAAGTATGATGTAAGTCGCAGCGCTACCCGCGAAGCGGTAAAAATGCTCTCTGCTAAAGGATTAATTTCTTCTCGTCCTAAGCAAGGTATTCGTGTATTACCTGAAAGTAGCTGGAACATGTTTGATACCGACGTACTACGTTGGATTTTAAGCAGCAAGCCATCACTGTCATTATTAAAAGAGTTTACTCAAGTACGCGTTGCCCTTGAGCCACAAGCGGCCGCTCTTGCAGCACTAAATGCAACTGCTGAACAACTCGCTGAAATTGATAACGCCTTAGCCCGTATGGCTGAAGCAGACGAAGGCTTGGACGATCCACTAGAAGCCGACATTGCTTTTCATACCAGCATATTAGTTGCCAGTAACAATCGCTTTTTTGTGCAGTTAACTGAGTTTATTAGTACAGCCCTTAGAGTAAGTATTCGCTATACAAACCACATTAAAGGTGTACCGGGCGCAGACGTTGCTAAGCACGCTGATATTTTAGAAACCATAAAGTCACGCGATCCTGAACGCGCTAAAAAAGCAGTAGAAACAATTTTAGAAGAAGCACTGCAGTTAATTGAATCTAAATTAGTTTAATGTTAGTTCAACATATTGTATAAATATTGAGTCCATCGAATTTACTCTTTGCAGTATATTTTATGGACTTTTTTATTGCCTATAAGGCTTAATACCAATCCGCAATAATACTTAATCATTTTGCGGGGCTAAACGTGTCGCTACCTGCGTTAAAAAATTCTCATTTACGACTGCATGGATGCAGAAGGTAGAGCAATGCAGGAGCAATTGCCGAGAACAACTAAATAGCGAATTTTTTGCCTAGCTACCAACACGTTTTTCCGCCCTCAAAATAGCTCATTTAATTAAGCGAATCGGTATAAATTACAGGCATTAAAAAATCCGAGATCAGTCTCCTGATATCGGATTTTTAGTTATTTAAATCAGATTAATAACTCTGGTTATTAACTGAGATAAAACGCCTTTTACAGGCTAGAATTACAATCCTAATTTCTTCTCAAGGTAATGGATGTTAGTACCACCATTTTGGAAGTTTTCATCTGCAAGAATTCTCTTATGCAAAGGAGTATTAGTTTTAATTCCGTCAATTACTAGCTCGTTAAGTGCATTGCGCGCACGGGCAATAGCTACATCACGGTTTTCACCGTAAGTAATTAACTTACCAATCATTGAATCGTAATGTGGTGGAACCGTGTAGTCAGCGTAAATATGGCTGTCCCAACGAATACCTAAACCACCTGCTGGATGGAAACGTGTAATTTTACCCGGTGACGGGATAAACGTTTCAGGATCTTCAGCATTAATACGACACTCAATAGCATGACCACGAATAACAACGTCGTCTTGAGTGAATGATAACGGTTGACCCGCTGCAATTTTTAACTGCTCTTTCACTAAATCGATACCAGTAACCATTTCAGTTACAGGGTGTTCAACCTGAATACGTGTATTCATTTCGATGAAGTAAAACTCGCCGTTTTCGTATAAAAACTCAAACGTACCTGCACCGCGGTATCCAATTTCGATACATGCACGTGTACAACGCTCGCCAATGAATTTACGCGTTTCAGCAGTAATACCTGGCGCTGGTGCTTCTTCAACTACTTTTTGGTGACGACGTTGCATAGAACAATCACGTTCACCTAAATGTACTGCATTACCTTGGCCGTCTGCTAATACTTGAACTTCGATGTGGCGTGGGTTTTCAAGGAATTTTTCCATGTAAACCATACTATTACCAAAGAACTGCTTAGCTTCTTGCTGTGTTAATGCAATTGAATCAATAAGTTCAGCTTCGCTGCGAACAACGCGCATACCACGACCACCACCGCCACCAGCAGCTTTGATGATTACCGGGTAACCGATACGCTTAGCGATTTGCATGTTGCGTTCTTTATCATCTGATACTGGACCGTCAGAGCCAGGAACACATGGAACGCCTGCTTTACGCATTGCTGCGATAGCAGACACTTTATCACCCATAAGGCGAATAGTGTCGCCACGAGGACCGATAAATACAAAACCACTTTGCTCAACTTGGTCGGCAAAATCAGCATTTTCTGCAAGGAAACCGTAACCAGGATGAATCGCTACAGCGTCAGTTATTTCAGCCGCAGCAATAATGCGCGGAATATCTAAATAACTTTCAGTTGCTGATGGTCTACCAATACAGATGGTTTCATCTGCAAGCAATACATGCTTAAGATCGCGATCTGCCGTTGAATGCACAGCAACCGTTTTGATCCCAAGCTCTTTGCAGGCGCGCAATATACGAAGTGCAATTTCACCTCGGTTTGCAATGACTACTTTATCTAACATTAGAGTTGGCCTTTTAGGTTACGCTATTATTCAATGATGAATAGAGGTTGATCAAATTCTATTGGCTCGCCATTTTCAGCTAAAATAGCTCTTACTGTACCGGCTTTATCTGATTCAATTTGGTTCATCATTTTCATCGCTTCGATAATACAAAGTGTGTCGCCAACTTTAACTTGCTGACCCACTTCTACGTATGCAGGCGCCTCTGGAGAAGCTGCTGAGTAAAAAGAACCAACCATTGGTGATAAAACTTGATGACCGGTAGGCTCAGCTGGTGCTGCTGCTTCAACGGCTACAGGAGCCGCTGCTACGGGTGCTGCTGGCGCTGGTGCTGGTGCATATTGCTGTGGAGCAAATTGCGGGTAACCTGGGCCTGCACTCATGTTGTTACGGTTAATACGTACTGATTCTTCACCTTCAGTGATTTCTAGCTCAGCAATACCTGATTCTTCTACTAATTCGATAAGCTTTTTTATCTTGCGAATATCCATTACACGACCCGCCTGTTAGTTGTTTGTGTGTTAATTTAAATTAAATTGCGTTTTGCAACCGGCTCACAGCGCCATTTAATGCTGCGTGATAACCCATTGCGCCTAATCCACATATTACGCCTTGTGCCACATCAGAAAAATACGAATGATGACGAAAGGCTTCACGTGCGTGCACATTACTTAAGTGCACCTCAAAAAACGGAATATCAACACTCAACAGTGCATCACGTAATGCGACGCTAGTATGCGTAAATGCAGCTGGGTTGATAATTATGTAATCAACTGCTTGCCAAGCATCGTGAATTCGTTCGATGAGGGCTTGCTCACTATTACTTTGAAAATGCGTTAACTCAACATCTAGACTATTAGCAGCACTGGTTAGCTCCTCCATAATCTCACTCAGCGTCTGAAAACCGTATTTATCCGGTTCACGTTTGCCAAGCATGTTTAAATTTGGACCATTTATAACTAAAAGGTTAAATTTTGCAGCCATAATACGCGATATATCCTATAAGTAATGAGTTAAGCGGTTACTAACTAGTTTTTCACTTTTAAGTAAGCAGAAAAAGCAATGTAGCAACAATTTCTCACGTTAACCAACTATTATAGTGATTTCGACGTAAATAGCAGCAAAATACTGGTCTTATCAGTGTCGTGGGTACAAATATAAGAAGAATTAAGAAGGTGCCACTTAGTCAATTCAAGTGGCACTATTGCACTATTATTGTGCGCTGGCGCGCACAACTGCTAGGTGTTTAGCAAAGTCCTCAGCATTTAAAAAGCCCGTTACGCGCTGCGTACTAAGCTCTTGTCCTTGAGTATTAAAAAACAAAATACTAGGTAAACCAAACACCGTGTACTCTTCCATTAGCTCAATTGTTTTATTATCACTCTCAGTTAAATCAATTTGAATAAGTTGATAGTGGCTAAACTCACTTTGCACTTTGGCATCAGGGAAGGTGTAATGTTCAAACTCTTTACACGCCACACACCAGTCGGCATATAAATCGACCATAACCATTCGGCCTTCGTCGTTTGCTTGTGCAACTGCCTCTTTTAGTTCTGCTAAATCAGCAACCTGTTTAAACTCATTATTTTGTGAGCTTACCTGTACTGTTTGTACTTGAACTGGCCAAAAGTAGTTTTTAGTTAACGTAAAACCTGTAATAACTAATAGAGTTGCAGCAAACCATAATGCAGTTTTTAACTTGCTTTGTGTTTGGCTACTTTGCCAATGATGTAAGTACAGTGCTGTTGCTAATGCAAGCACACCTGCCATTAATAATATAATGTCGGCGCTGATTAGTCGCTCAAGTAATATAAGCGGCACAACGAGCATCACAAAACCAAACAAGGTTTTAACTTGCTCCATCCAACCACCTGCTTTAGGCAGCAGTTTACCGCCAGAGGTACCGAGTAATAACAATGGTAATCCCATACCTAAACTGAGCACGTACAGTGTTAAACCTCCTACTAGGTAATCACCACTTTGCGCCACAAATAAGAGCGCCGCCGACAGTGGCGCCGTTGTACAAGGTGAGGCAATTAATCCTGAAAGTACACCCATTAAAAATACGCCAACGTAGTTGCCGCCTTTTTGGTTGTTACTTACTTGGGTTAGCTTGCTCATCATACTGCTTGGCAGTTTAATTTCGTACCAACCAAACATCGACATAGCCAATAATACAAACAATAAACTAAAGCTGATTAACACAAATGGATGCTGTAAATACCCCTGCACTTGCCCACCAAGCGCCGCAACAACTAAGCCTAGTGCTGCATAGGTAACTGCCATGCCTTGTATATATACAAACGACAACGCAAACGCTTTTTTAGTTGAAAGGTTTTGCTGACCCGCAATTAAGCTCGACAAAATTGGAAACATTGGGAATACGCATGGCGTAAAAGCAAGGCCTACACCAACAGCAAAAAATATGAGTAAATTAGTTATTAAGCTCTGACTGGCTAATTGCTCAGTAAAAGTCAGTTCTTTTTCGGTGTCATCCGAATTTGTTGTAGGTTCAGTCGTTGGCTCGTTGAGTGCTGCAAATGTACTTTGCGCTGTTGCCACTTCATCTGTAGCGCTATTTTTATCTGCATTTTTAATTTTTGCGCCACTAATTACACTAAGTGGAATGCTAATCACTTCTGGTGGATAACAAAGCCCTGCTTTTGCACAGCCCTGATAGCGAACTTTAACAACCGCTCCCTCAGTGATATTACTTAACTTACTAACAACGCTCGCGGTATTAAAAAAGACTTCTGTTTTACCAAAAAATTCATCTTCAATAATTTCGCCACTACCAGAGTCACCTACTTGGATGTTTGCGCCCTTGGCAATGATTTCTATTTTCTTTTTATATAAATAATAGTCTGGCGCTATATCCCAACCTACAAACAAGGTGCTGCCTTGCTGATCAAAGTCAAATACAAACGCTTGGTCTACAGGTAAAAAAATGTGTTGAGGAGGCCCAAGTAGATCACCAAGCACATTATTAGTCGCAGCCTTTACAGGTACGGTTAATAATGTAACCAACAATAAAAAGAAAAAACGCATTAATTCAGTACCTCATCCATCCAATTAAAATACGCCAAATTTCCCGTAGAAACTTCTAAAACCTGAATCTCTGGCACTTCGTAGCTATGTAACTCTTTTATTGTTAGAAACACATCGTTCATTTTATCTGATTTCGTTTTTATAAGTAGCTTAGCCTCAGTTGCTTCTGCAACTTCGCCTTCCCACATATAAATAGAGCCCATGTTAGGTAAAATATTTACACAAGCAGCTAGTTTTTTTTCTACCAACGCCCTTGCAAGTGTGCGTGCTTCTGCTTCGTCTTTGCAGGTCGTAAAAATCATTTTAAAATGCGTAGTCATTATGAACCTATACTTATTGAACAGTGTCTAGCTTCATAGTATCTGATAGAGGGTACAATGTGTAGACGCTAAAATATCAGTAAAATGACGATACCTATGCCCTAACCTTGAAAAGAGACCTCGTCACCCTCATTTATATTTCATCAACTCTTTTGAGTGTCATTATTTAGAGAGCGCTATGTTTAGATTTTTATTTGTGTTGTTTATTATCATCCCTATTATCGAAATCGCTTTGCTGATTCAAGTAAGCGACGTGATTGGCGGATTTGCAACAATTGCACTTGTTGTTGTTACTGCGATTTTAGGTGCCAAAATGGTTAAAACACAAGGTATGGGTGCGCTGCAAAACGTACAAGCGCAAATGGCGCAAGGGCAAATGCCAGCCAAAGAATTATTTACCGGAATATGCGTTGTAATTGCAGGTGTATTACTCCTTACTCCTGGCATTATGACTGACGTATTTGGGCTACTATTATTAACCCCTGCAATTCGTAACAAATTGGCTGCAGGCCTTGCTAGCCAAGCAACTGTTAGAATGAGCGCAGGCATGCAACAAGGGCCATCGCCGTTTGCTGGGCAGCAACATGCTGAACGAGAGCAAGGGCAAATGGAACGACCAACTACTATTGATGGTGAATATGAGAGAAAAGATTAAAAATTTATCGTTTTTTCTCTTGGAATTTTTCACTCCACCCCCATTAATGAATGCAAATTAGAAAAGCTTTTTTCTGTACTGTTCAGAAACTGTTAGGAGAACTAAAAAACATGAACATTCGTCCTTTACAAGATCGCGTAATCGTTAAACGTCTAGAAGAAGAAACAAAATCTGCTGGCGGTATTGTATTAACTGGCTCTGCAGCTGAAAAATCAACTCGCGGAGAAGTTGTAGCCGTAGGTAATGGTCGCGTTTTAGAAAACGGTGACGTGAGAGCGTTAGAAGTTAAAGCCGGTGACACTGTGTTATTTGGCTCATATGTTGAAAAAGTTGAAAAGATCGAAGGTCAAGAGTACCTGATCATGCGTGAAGATAATATTTTAGGCATTGTAGGCTAAACCTACTTTTCGTTTATAAACATTTAAGAATTTAGAGGAATTTAAAACATGGCAGCAAAAGAAGTACTTTTTGCAGGTGACGCACGCGCTAAAATGCTAACTGGCGTAAACATCCTGGCAAACGCAGTAAAAGTTACATTAGGTCCTAAAGGCCGTAACGTTGTACTAGATAAATCATTTGGCTCACCAGTTATCACTAAAGATGGTGTATCTGTAGCAAAAGAAATCGAACTTGAAGACAAGTTTGAGAACATGGGCGCACAAATGGTTAAAGAAGTTGCATCTAAAGCAAATGATGCAGCCGGCGATGGTACAACTACCGCTACAGTACTTGCACAGTCTATTGTTAATGAAGGCCTTAAAGCTGTTGCAGCGGGTATGAACCCAATGGATCTTAAGCGCGGCATCGACAAAGCAGTTATTGCTGCTGTTGCAGAGCTTAAAGCGTTATCTGTTCCTTGTTCTGATACTAAAGCAATTGCACAAGTAGGTACTATTTCAGCTAACTCTGATAAAGAGATTGGCGACATCATTGCACAAGCAATGGAAAAAGTAGGCCGTAACAGTGGTGTTATTACTGTAGAAGAAGGTCAATCACTTGAAAACGAACTAGATGTTGTTGAAGGCATGCAGTTTGACCGTGGTTACTTATCTCCTTACTTCATCAACAGCCCAGAAAAAGGCACTGTTGAACTAGATAACCCATTTATTCTACTTGTAGATAAAAAAATATCTAACATCCGCGAATTATTACCAACATTAGAAGCGGTTGCTAAAGCAAGCAAACCACTACTAATCATCGCAGAAGACCTTGAAGGCGAAGCACTAGCTACATTAGTAGTTAATAACATGCGCGGTATTGTTAAAGTATCAGCAGTTAAAGCACCTGGTTTTGGCGACCGTCGTAAAGCAATGCTACAAGATATCGCTGTATTAACTGGCGGTACTGTTATTTCTGAAGAAATCGGCTTAGAGCTTGAAAAAGCAACAGTTGAAGACCTAGGTACAGCTAAGCGCGTAATTATCACTAAAGATGATACAACAATCATTGATGGTGCTGGTGAAGAAGCGGGTATTAGCGGTCGTGTTTCACAAATTAAAGCACAAATCGAAGAAGCAACATCAGACTACGATAAAGAGAAACTACAAGAGCGCATGGCTAAACTAGCTGGCGGTGTTGCAGTAATCAAAGTAGGTGCTGCTACTGAAATGGAAATGAAAGAGAAAAAAGACCGCGTTGAAGATGCATTAAATGCAACTCGTGCAGCGGTTGAAGAAGGCGTAGTACCTGGCGGCGGCGTTGCACTTGTACGTGCAGCTAGCAAGCTGGTAGATTTAGTTGGCGACAACGAAGATCAAAACCACGGTATTAAAGTTGCACTTCGTGCAATGGAAGCACCACTTCGTCAAATCGTAACTAACGCTGGCGAAGAAGCATCAGTTGTAATTAACGCAGTTAAAGGCGGCGACGGTAACTTTGGTTACAACGCAGCAACTGGCGAATACAACGACATGATTGAAATGGGTATCCTAGATCCAACTAAAGTAACACGCTCTGCATTACAGTTTGCAGGGTCTATTGCGGGTCTAATGATCACTACTGAAGCAATGGTAGCTGAAATCCCAAAAGATGAAGCTGGTGGCGCTGATATGGGTGGCATGGGCGGAATGGGTGGTATGGGCGGAATGATGTAATCATCCCCTAAACACCTAGCTCAAATAAAAACCCAGCTTCGGCTGGGTTTTTAGCTATTGGGCACAAATAAAGTAAAAGCCACAGGTGTGGCTAATTAATAAAATGACTTCGCGTATCCCTTTGCTTCTTAAATGCATGCCAAGCCATACTCAGAGTTAATTTTATTTATTAAAAATTATTAAGGATATTAAGATGAATAAAAAACCTGAACTAATCATCTCATCACTCGATGCAGATAGATTGTATGACTTAATGGAATCATTGCCTGCAGGTAGCTTTGCTAATAAAGAAGAATTGGAAGCTGAACTGGCACGAGCTACAATAGTCGAACCTAAAGATATGCCATCGTCAGTTGTAACGATGAACTCAACTGTAAACTTTATTGTTGAGTCTTCTAAAGAAGAATTTACGTTAACCTTGGTGTACCCAAAGAACAGTGACTCTAGCGGCGATAAAATATCGATATTATCACCTGTAGGTAGCGCATTACTTGGGCTAAACCAAGGCGACGAAATTGAGTGGCCTAAACCGAGTGGCGGCTTAATAAAGGTAAAAATAAAAGAAGTAACCTATCAACCAGAACGTGCTGGTGAATTACACAGATAAACACTTTATGCACTTAGTACTAAAAAATCGATTTAAAGTAGACCCAGCCTCTCGGCTGGGTTCTGCTTTTTATTATAAAGCAGATTGATACTGTTTAATTTATACCCAAATCTAAGTTACGTATAACTAAGATTTATATTAAATGGATTTATTAAGTAATAACGGAATATTCATCTTCTTTGTTTTTGTTGCCCTTGTGACTGGGTTATTTTCATTCGTAGTTTGGGCTATGCTCAAAATGGTCACGTGGGGTAAAAGTATGTCTAAGGGGGCTTATTTATTTTTAGCATTCTTTCCGCTTATTTCTATTATTCCTATCCCACCGCCTACATACGAAAATGTACAAAAAGCAAAACAAGAACAAAGAAAACGCAAAGAAGACTCAGGTGATCCACCCGATGATGAAGACGAACTCGCAAGTTAATTCACATTACATACTGCGGGCATATACCCTGCGTAATCGTTTACTAAATATGATAAAAAGCACATTTATTTAATAATACGGAGTGAGCTAAACATGACTAACGTTCAACAGCATATCGGCAGCATTGCATTAGTTGTTAAGGACTACGACGATGCCATTGAGTTTTATACTCAAAAGCTTAACTTTGAGTTAGTGGAGGATACTGATTTAGGAGAGGGTAAACGCTGGGTGTTAATTTCACCTCCTAATTCAAACGGGACTAATTCAAGCAGGACTAATCTACTGCTTGCTAAAGCCACAACACCTGAACAGATTAGCGCTATTGGTAATCAAACGGGTGGTCGCGTATTTTTATTTTTGCATACCAATGACTTTTGGCGAGATTATAATTTAATGCTTTTTAAAGGCGTTACATTTAACGAAGAGCCTAGAGTAGAACCCTATGGCACCGTAGCGGTTTTTGAAGACTTGTATGGTACAAAATGGGATTTATTACAGCTTAATAATCAGTGAGATAAAATGCTGTTAAATATAAAAGCAAAATTTTTATTAAGTGCGGGAGTTATTGCATCTGCAGCGGCTGTATGGCATTTACTTTGTATATGGGGTGGCACTAGTTGGTTTATATCTGCTCGCGCCCCAATACAAATAATAGAATCATCACAGCAAGGTACATTCCTTGCGCCTTTAGGTAGTATTGCAATAGCTGGACTCATGTTTGCCTGTACTGCATTTGCCTTATCAGCAATTGGCTTAGTGCGTAACATAGTACTTACTAGAACCGCTTTAATTGCTATTGCAACCTTGTGTATCATACGAAGCTTAATAATTATCCCTGCATTAATACGAGCCGATACGTGGAATATTATAGCGAGCAGTGTTTGGCTTTATGTAGGTGTATGCTTTTTAGTGGGTGCAATAACGTTCCATAATTTAAAACCGAACACTATATAGTTGAGTGACGCTTAAACTCACGTCACTTTATTAACTAACTCTCTGACAATTGGGAATAAATCACTGGGTAGCATTCCCCTTTGCCCGTCTCGCTCACTTGCGATATCACCGGCTTTAGCATGCAGTGTTACACCATAGCGTGCTGCTTCATTAATAGTTAAACCTTGGGCAAGCAATGCACCAATAATACCAGTAAGTACATCGCCACTGCCGCCAACGGCCAATGCCGGGTTGCCATCTTCACATACCCACGTTTGCTCAGCATTATCTATTAATGTTCCAGCCCCTTTTAATACACAAGTCGCGGTATAGCGCTTGGAGCAAAGACGAGCATAATTAAAACGATCAGATTCGATTTCGCTGGTGCTAACACTTAGCAGTCGCGAAGCTTCGCCGGGATGTGGAGTAAGTACGCATTGCTCTAACGTGTATGATGAAGCTTGCTTAGCCAGTAAATTAAGGGCATCTGCATCTATAACCAATGGCATTTTATTGTTTTGGCAATATTGCATTACTTCATCGAATGTTTGTTGTGCCCACTCGTCTTGCCCAAGCCCTGGGCCAATAACAACGCAGCTTGCCCACTCTAGCGCTTGATGTAAGTTATTACTGCTTACCATAAGTTCTGGTCTGCCAATACTAATAGGCGTTATTGAGCTTTCGTGTGTATACACTCTTACCATGCCAGCACCCGTTCTAAGAGCTGCTTCACTACTTAACCTAATTGCACCTGCAGTACCTTGATTGCCACCAACACATAAAAGTTTACCATGGCTTCCTTTGTGACTATTGATTGCCCGCGTGGCTATTCCTTTAAAGCTATTGATATTAACAAGGGCTCCTGATGATTGAGCGATACAAGTAAACGCATCGCCAATTGCTAAATCATCAAATACTAACTTACCGCTATATTGTTTACCTGCCGTCGTTGCGAGCCCTTGCTTAATGCCCACAAAAGTAACGGTTGAAGTCGCTTGTACTGCACATCCTAAAGGCTGCCCTGTATTTGCTTCAATACCTGATGGAATATCAATGCTTATTACGGGCTTATCACTGTTATTTACAGCTTTTATTATATTCGCAAAATTATCGCGCACTGCGTTTTTAAGGCCAGTACCAAGGAGCGCATCAATAACTATATCGCACTTATTAAGAGTGTCTTTTGTAAAATGAGAAACCACCCCACCCGCTTCAATCCATAACTGCTGCGCTTTTGCTGCATCACCGGTTAATACTTTATTAGGCTCAGCTGCGCATACTGTTACCTCTTTACCTGATTGCATAATAAGCCTAGCTACAATGTAACCGTCTCCAGCGTTGTTACCATGGCCAACAATAACTAATGTATGCTGTGCATCAAATAACTGCCATTGCTTATATATGGCCTCGCCTGCACGCTGCATTAGGGTAAATAAATCACAATGACTATTTTTAGCAGCTAAAGCTTCGTTGTCTCTTACTTGTTGTGCGGTAAATAAGGTTTTATTGAGCATGAAGGCTCCTTTAATAGGTGATACCTCACCTTATCAAATACTTATATCTAGCGGCTAGTTTTAAACCTCAATTTTATTTAAAGCGTAACTTAGTAAAACACTCCCGAGCCAATTTGGGCATGACCAACATGAGCACGACTAACTTGAGCAAGGTGAGCTAATTAAAGTACAATGCAGTTAATTAAAGGCTTGGCTTACTTGTAACCCAAGCCTGTTTATTTTTAGGTAGAGAAAAACATGGCACAAACTCGCGGTAACTTATTTATTTTGTCAGCCCCTTCTGGTGCTGGTAAATCAAGCTTAATCAATGCGTTATTAAAAAAACACGCTGACATGAAAGTATCTGTATCACATACAACTCGCGCCCCTCGCCCAGGTGAAGAAAATGGCGTGCATTATCACTTTGTATCTACAGACGAATTTAAAGCGCTTATTGCCAAAGATGACTTTTTTGAATGGGCTCAAGTATTCGATAATTACTACGGCACATCAAAGCAGGCTATTGAGTCGCAACTTGATGCCGGTATTGATGTGTTTTTAGATATTGATTGGCAAGGCGCTCAGCAAGTGCGCAAAATTATGCCAAGCGTACAAACTATTTTTATTCTACCTCCTTCAAAAGAAGAATTAGAACAACGCTTAAATAACCGTGGCCAAGATTCGGTTGAAATTATTGCCTCTCGTATGGCAAAAGCACAATCTGAAACATCACATTATAACGAATACGACTTTGTAATTGTTAATGATGACTTTGAGAGCGCACTTGCCGACATAGAAATAATTGTAATGGCTCAGCGCTTAACACTAAAAGCGCAAGAAGATCGTCACCAAGTTTTACTAAATAGTCTGCTTAAATAATTTAAGCTTACTTAAATTAGGCTTAGGCAAGTAAAACTGATAAAAATTGAACACTGGCTATTGGCGAAAGTGGCTCCTTGGAGTAAACTACGTCTTTGCTTTTAAATTATTTTTGGAGTGCTGTGATGGCCCGCGTAACAGTTGAAGATGCAGTAGATGCAGTTGGTAATCGTTTTGACTTAATTTTAGTTGCGGCTCGTCGTGCCCGCCAAATTGCTGTTGGTGGTAAAACTCCACTAGTAGACCCTGAAAACGATAAGCCAACGGTAGTTGCTTTACGTGAAATTGAATTAGGTTTAGTTGATAGCGCTTCAATGGACTTAATTGACCGTGAAGAACAACAACACCAAGAAGCAGCAGAATTAGCTGCTGTTGCTGCCATTGTTGGTGGCAACCAATAATCGACCTCCCGGTCTGATTTAGCCAACGGCGCAGTATTTCTACTATAGCCGTTGGCAATCCTTTCATTTCATCGTATATTCGTAGCTTACCTAATTTGCTTCACTAGAACATTGGAGTGTGAATGTATCTTTTTGAAGGTCTTAAAAAGAAAATTTCAGAATACTTGCCCGCTGCTGATGTAGAGCTGGTTCAAAAATCTTACGTGGTAGCCCGAGAGGCCCATGAAGGACAAACTCGCTCAAGTGGCGAACCTTACATAACTCATCCAGTAGAAGTAACCCAAATTCTTGCAGGCATGCATCTTGACCATGAAACGCTCATGGCCGCGCTAATGCATGATGTAATTGAAGATACTGATTTTAGCCAACAAGATTTAGCCGAAATTTTTGGCGAAACTGTGGCAGAACTCGTTGAAGGTGTAAGTAAGCTCGATAAGCTCAGCTTTAAAGATAAAAAAGAATTCCAAGCTGAAAACTACCGCAAAATGATTATGGCAATGACTCAGGATATTCGAGTTATTTTAATCAAGCTTGCTGATAGAACGCACAATATGCGTACTTTAGGGGCACTGCGCCCAGATAAGCGCCGCAGAATAGCACGTGAAACGCTTGAGATTTACGCGCCAATAGCAAACCGCTTAGGTATTCACGATATTAAAAATGAGCTTGAAGACTTAGGTTTTCAAGCTTTATATCCTATGCGTCATCGCGCACTTAAATCTGAAGTAGCTAAAGCACGTGGTAATCGCAAAGAAGTTATCACTAATATCCAACATGAAATAGAAGCACGTCTTGAAGAGTCAGGCATTAAAGCGACTGTGTCAGGCCGTGAGAAACATTTATATAGTATTTATAAAAAAATGCTTAATAAAGAACTGCTATTTAACGAAGTTATGGATATTTACGCGTTTAGAATTGCAGTTGATTCTATGGATACGTGTTATCGCGTATTAGGTGTGGCTCATAGTCTTTATAAGCCTATAGAAACACGCTTTAAAGATTATATTGCTGTACCAAAAACTAATGGTTACCAATCGCTTCATACTTCATTAGTTGGCCCACACGGGATACCTGTTGAGATTCAGATTCGTACTCACGATATGGATCAGATGGCCGACAAAGGTGTAGCGGCGCACTGGATGTATAAAAAATCAGGTGATGGTGCCGGTAATACTTCGCAGCAACGTGCTCGCCAATGGATGCAAAGCTTATTAGAGCTTCAGCAAAGTGCGGGTTCATCGTTTGAATTTATTGAAAACGTAAAAACTGAGCTATTCCCAGAAGAAATTTACGTATTTACACCTGATGGTCGTATTGTTGAGCTACCAATGGGCGCTACCGCAGTCGATTTTGCGTATGCAGTGCATACTGATGTAGGCAACACTTGTGTAGGCGCTCGCGTTAATCGCAAGCCACATCCTTTAAGTCGGCCATTAGATACAGGGCAAACCATAGAGATAATAACAAGCTCAGGTGCCCACCCTAATGCAACATGGCTAAACTTTATTGTTACTGGTAAAGCACGCTTAGGTGTTCGTAATTACCTTAGAAGCCAGCATCATGAAGAGGCTATGCTTTTAGGGCGTCGTTTACTTGATTCGGCATTAGGCGAAAACAAACTAGATAGCATTGCTGATGAAAATATAGCGAGAGTACTTGAAGAGCACGAACTAACTACGCTTCTTGAATTACTTGTAGAAATTGGCTCTGGTAACTTAATGAGTATGTTAATTGCCAAGCGCTTATTGCAAAATGACAATGACGATTTAACTGATATAACAAGCCAAGCTAAAGCGACCATTATTGGTACTGAAGGCATGTTAGTGAATTACTCTAAGTGTTGCCGACCTGTACCAGGCGATGCCATTACGGCTCATATAAGCCAAGGTAAGGGCCTGACCGTTCACCGCCAAGAATGTAAAAATATTCGTGGTTGGGAAAATGAGCGCTCTAAATACTTAGTTGTAAAATGGGACGATAACCCAGAAAAAGAATATATTGCAGCTCTGAGAGTTGAAATTATTAACCATCAAGGCGCGTTAGCTAAGCTAACCAATGTTGTCGCTACAACCCAAGCCAATATTGTCGAAATTGCCACCGATGAAAAAGAAAGTAATTTATACGTGATAGATTTAGGGGTTACCGTTAAAAACCGTATCCACGTTGCTAACATTATGCGCCGCATTCGCGTTATGCCTGATGTACAAAAAGTCTATCGTAAAAAATAAAATAGGAAACACATGAATAAAGCATTTATCTCTACCGACAAAGCACCTGCAGCTATTGGCACTTACAGCCAAGCAGTTAAAGTAGGTACCGCTGTTTATTTATCTGGTCAAATTCCATTAGTTCCAGAAACGATGGAAATGATTTCAGAAGATTTTAGCGAGCAAACGCATCAAGTATTTAAAAATATTGCTGCTGTATGTGAAGAAGCAGGCGGAAAAATTCACGATTTAGTTAAAATCAATATTTACCTAACTGATCTATCTAACTTCGCCACTGTAAATGAAGTGATGAGCCAATACTTTAAACAACCTTACCCAGCGAGAGCTGCATTAGGTGTTCGTGCACTACCAAAAGGTGCACAAGTTGAAATAGACGGAATAATGGAATTACCTTCTACCAATTAAGTATTACAGGCTATAGAGCTTCTCTATAGCCTTTATTTTTCGCTCCGCACTTCGTTTTATCTGACTTCTTGACTCAAATGTAAATTTCTAGCAATCTGTAGTTGTGTTTTAAAAAACAAACTTAACTTAAGTAGTAAAAAAGGATTAACTCGTGTTTAAGCTTGCCAACAATGGAAATGTTTTACTTGATGTAAAAGAACATATTCCTCCCAGCGCTGCATTTATTTTAGAGGCTCTCGAAAAGTCAGCTTTTTGCGACTGTAAAATAGATCATGACGCTATTAATGATTTTTTTAAAAACGAAAACACACAACAAACTCTCGTTGTAGCAACAAAACACAATGCCACTTTAAATGTAACAATTAGCGACGATAAAATGCTGGCCATTGGCGAGCTAACGATTGCCCAAGGTGGAAAGTTATTAAGTTTAGAAGATGCAAAAAAACAACTCGTTAAAGCAGGCATTGTGCGTGGGTATAAACAAGCTTTTTTAGAACAGCTGCTGCAAAAACAATCTGAACACTCTGCGGGATCTGTAGTTAAAGGGATATTAGCTAAAGGTAGGCTCCCAAGCGATGGTTTAGCCACTAAACTAATAACAACCGTAGAGACTTTAAAAGACCGCTTAAAAGCGCCCAAGCTCAAAGAAGATGGCAGTGTGGACATGCGCGACTTTGGCAAGCTTGCAAGCGTAGAACCTGGCTCTGTGCTTATTCGCCAGCAACCAGCAACCCCCGGTAAAGAAGGCTTTACCGTAATAGGTGACATACTGCCCGCAAAGCCCGGAGAAAATAAACAATTAGTGGCAGGCGAAGGGACTGAAATATCAAAAATGAATCCGCTTGAGTTAGTCTCTACTATTGCTGGTGTTCCGGTTGAAATTAATAATGGTATGCGTGTCGACGATATTTTTACCATTTCAGATGTAAATGTAAAAAGCGGCCATATTGACTTTCAAGGCAGTGTTATTGTTACTCGCAATATAGACCCTGGGATGAAAGTAACTGCCAAAGGCGATATTACTATATTTGGCACGGTTGAATCAGGTGAGCTTACCGCAGGCGGAAACATCACTGTTAAACAAGGCATTATTGGCCATCAAAAAGTGGATAGTAAGTCACTTTCTTGCAAGCTAATTGCGCTAGGTGATATTCATGTATCTCACTCACAGTATTGTTATCTCGATGCAAATAATATTTTTATTGATCGCCAAACAAGCCATTGTGTAATGAAAGCTAAACGCTTACTGCAAGTAGGCCAACCAGACTTACCTAAAGGTAAAATATTTGGTGGTGAAATACTTGATGCAACAACTCTCATTGCTGGCGAAATAGGGAATGAATCAGGTGCTAAAATGATTATTAATTTAGCAGCTTCTGGTGCTGAAATAACAGCGGATACTGATAATTGCTTTAGAGACTTAGCTAAAACAGATGCACAATTAGATACGCTGCAAGCAGCGCTAGAAAAAACTGATTTAGTGAAGGATGCCGAAAAGAAGAAAATATTAATCACTAAAATTGGAGCTACTCAGAAACATTATTGTGAGCAAGCAGAGAAATTAGAAAAACGTCTTTCAAACTTAGATCATGACTTACACGATTTACTTAGCGACGCTAATTTAACGGTGAATTCTGTTTTGCATTCAGGCGTAGAGATTCATATTTTTGATAAAGTACTTAAAACAATCCGCAATTACCCTCCGTGCAACGTTAAACTTTTAAATAATAAAATTGAAATAGAGTTTAAAACACACTAAAAAATTGAGTGCTCTATTGAGCACTCAAATTAACTCACTTTTTTACAATTTAAAGTAAGCCACTTACCGTATCATAAGTTTGACTTGGCCATACACCAACTTGTACTTGGCCAATATGCTGCTTTTGTAGTAATAGCATCGCTAGCCGCGACTGCCCTATTCCACCGCCAATCGTTTGCGGAAATTTACTTTGTAGTAGCGCTTTATGCCAATCAAACTCTAAGCGGTCTTCATCTCCAGTTGTACTTAACTGCGCTTTTAAAACCTCAGGGCTTACACGTATACCCATTGATGATATTTCAAATGCATCTTCAAGTACTGGGTTCCATACTAAAATATCACCATTTAAACCCATATATTGATCGCATGTTGGCGTAGACCAATCATCGTAATCTGGGGCTCTTACATCATGAATTTTGCCATCTCCAAGCGCGCCACCAATACCAATTAAAAATACAGCACCATATTCTTGTGCAATGGCTTTTTCGCGTTGCTTAGCACTAAAGTCAGGATACATTCTACGTAGCTCTTCACTGTGCACAAACTTAATATCGTCAGGTAAAAAAGGGGTTAAGCCATAAGACTCTCTTACAAAAGCTTCCGTCTCTTTTATCCCTTTATAAATAGATTGAACAGTTTGCTTTAGTGTTGCCAGCGAACGATCTGTCGTTTCGCTAATTACTTTTTCCCAATCCCACTGATCAACATATACAGAATGAATAGGACTTAATGAATCTTCATCTGGGCGCAAAGCCTTCATTTGAGTGTAAATACCCTCACCAACACTAAAGCCATAAGTTGCCAGTGTTTTACGTTTCCACTTAGCCAACGAATGCACCACTTCGTAGCGGCTATCTGTAATCGCTTTCACATTTACAGCAACTGCGTTTTCATGGCCACTCAAGTTATCTTGCGTGCCGTCGCCAACCTTAGCCAAAATTGGGGCTTGAACCTCAACCAGCCCAAGTTGGGTTTCTAGTTGTTGTGAAAAAAATTGCTTAACTTTACTTATTTGCTGCTGTTGCTGCACATAGTGTGAACTCATAATAATTGGCCTCATTCCCAGTTATTGTTACTTGCTTAATTGATAAAAAACGCTCTAACTAGCGTCCTTAATGAAGTTAATGTAACGATTCAAAGGATTAATTCAATATCCCATAACAAAAATAGCTTTAATATATAAAAACCATTAATTAAGTGGTATAAAAACCATATATTCGATAATTTTATGATAAAAATATAATGGAAAATTATTTAATCGATAATCTCGATAAACAGATACTTCATGCGTTAATGGCAAATGCCCGTACTGCGTACGCCGAATTAGCAAAAAGATTTAATGTAAGCGCAGGGACAATTCACGTAAGAATTGAAAAAATGAAGCAAGCAGGGATCATTACAGGAACGCAATTAACGATTAATACTAAACAGCTAGGCTACGATGTATGCTGTTTTATAGGTATTAATTTAAATAACGCACGTGATTACCCGCAAACGCTTATAAAGCTAGAAGCATTGGAGGAAGTGGTAGAGGCTTACTACACAACAGGTAACTACAGTATATTTATAAAGGTAATGACAAAGTCCATTGATCACTTACAAGATGTGCTGATTAATAAAATACAGGCAATAGAAGCCATTCAGTCAACAGAAACACTTATTTCTCTACAAAATCCAATTAGCCGTACGGTAATGCCTTAACTGCAAAAATCTCGTATAATTGCCGAAAAAAGAGGATAACCATGCAGCAAACTCGCTATCAAAGAATCGAAGACGTACTTTCGCGCCGTCAAACAGACTTAACCGTGTGCTTAGAAGACGTGCACAAACACCATAACTTATCTGCAATAGTACGAAGTGCTGATGCGGTTGGTTGCCATCACGTACATGCTGTATGGCCTGAAAAGCAAAAATGGCTAACAAACAATACCTCAGGTGGTAGCAAAAATTGGCTAGAGACGCACCTGCATAGAAATATTGATGATGCCGTTACTGCAATGCGTGAGCGCAATCCAGAAATACAAATATTAGCGACTCACCTATCAGAAGATGCCGTTGATTTTAGAGAAGTAGATTACACCAAGCCAACGGCCATTATTGTTGGACAAGAAAAAACGGGGATATCAGAAAAAGCCCTAGAATATGCCGATCAAAATATTATTATTCCAATGCAAGGCATGGTGCAATCGCTAAATGTTTCGGTTGCTGCTGCGCTAATATTGTTTGAAGCACAGCGCCAACGTGAGCTGGCTGGTTTATATAATAGAGATATGCTGAGCGCCGAAGTTAAACATCCACTTTACTTTGAAGGCTGCCACCCTATTATCGCAAGGCAGTGTAAACAAAAAAAATTACCTTATCCTGCACTTGATGAAAACGGCGAAATAGTCGCTGACGAGCAATTTTGGCAAGCTTTAAAACATACTTGATGGACTAAAGCTCTGTAAGTACACTTAGCCTACTCACAAATAATAAGATTGATACACTTTGTCTAAACCTAGCTTAAATCAATACCCAATTACAGAGCTCAAAGGGGTCGGCCCAAAAATGGCTGAGCGTTTGTTAAAGCTAGGTATTTTAACTGTGCAAGATATGCTTTTTCATTTGCCACTTCGCTATGAAGATCGCACTCGCTTATACGCGATTAATGAACTGGCATTGCATAGCCATGTGAGTGTTGAAGCAACAATTGAAACAAGCCAAATTACGTTTGGTAAAAGGCGCATGCTTGTTTGCCAAATCAATGATGGTACTGGCAGGCTAACACTACGATTTTTTAATTTTACCGCCGCACAAAAAAACGCATTTAGTGCAGGTAAAATAATACGTTGTTTTGGTGAAGTGCGACGTGGCCGCGTTGGCTTTGAAATGAGTCATCCTGAATACAGCATCAGCGATACCTCTAACGAGCAACCAGTAGCGACGACATTAACGCCTGTTTATTCAACAACCGAAGGTTTAAAGCAACTATCGATTAGAGCTTTAAGCGAGCAGGCTATTGATTTACTACATAAATACTCAGTAGAAGAACTACTGCCTTCACAGTGGCAGCCATCAAATATGCAGCTAAGTGACGCCTTATTATTACTGCACCGCCCACCAAATGATGTTGATGTAACTGCATTAGAGCAAGGTACTCACCCTGCTCAACAGCGCCTTGTATTTGAGGAGTTACTTGCTCAAAACCTCAGCTTATTAAAAGTACGAGAGCAAGGGCAACAAGTTAAAGCCGTGGCATTAAATCCGGTAAACACATTAGAAAGCCAGTTTTTAGAGCAACTTCCTTTTGCACCCACAAATGCGCAAAGCCGCGTAGTTGCTGAGATTAAAGGTGATATGCAACACGCGTATCCCATGATGCGTTTAGTGCAAGGCGATGTAGGCTCAGGCAAAACCCTAGTAGCAGCACTTAGTGCACTAACAGCCATTGCGCAGGGCTTTCAAGTAGCTTTAATGGCTCCAACAGAGATTTTATCAGAGCAACATGGCGTTAATTTTACAACGTGGTTTAATCAACTAGGTATAACCGTTGCTTGGCTTGGCGGTAAAACAAAAGGCAAAGAGCGCGTAGCAACACTTGAAAAAATAGCCTCTGGTGAGGCGCAAATGATTGTAGGTACTCACGCTTTATTTCAAGATGAAGTTAAGTTTAATAACTTAGTGCTTATCGTTATTGATGAACAACACCGCTTTGGTGTCCACCAGCGTTTATCACTGCGTGAAAAAGGTAAATTTGGTGATTGTTACCCTCATCAACTAGTTATGACCGCAACACCTATCCCGCGTACACTCGCTATGACAGCCTATGCCGACTTAGAAACCTCTGTGATTGACGAGCTACCACCTGGGCGTACGCCAATTACAACAGTGGCACTTCCTGATACTCGCAGGGACGATATTATTGGTCGCGTTAAATTGGCGTGTAACGAGCAAGGCCGCCAAGTTTATTGGGTGTGTACACTTATTGATGAATCTGAAGTACTGCAATGCCAAGCAGCGGAGGACAGCGCACTGCAGTTAAAAGAGGCGCTACCAGAGCTAAACGTAGGCTTAGTACATGGGCGAATGAAATCAGCTGAAAAACAAGCCATTATGAGCGAGTTTAAAGCAGGTAATATACATGTTTTAGTTGCCACGACGGTTATTGAAGTTGGTGTAGATGTCCCTAATGCGAGCTTAATCATTATAGAAAACCCTGAGCGCTTAGGCTTAGCACAGCTGCATCAGTTACGTGGGCGAGTTGGCCGTGGCGCTACTGCATCGCATTGCGTGCTTTTATACCACGCACCGTTGTCTCACACCGCTCAAAAGCGATTAGGAGTACTACGCGATAGTAACGATGGTTTTGTGATAGCTGAGCGCGATTTAGAAATTCGTGGCCCTGGTGAAGTACTCGGTACAAAACAAACAGGGTTAGCCGAGTTTAAAATTGCCGATCTTACCCGCGATAAGCACATCCTCAACCAAGTTAGACCGATTGCACAGCAAATGCTTAAGCAACACCCAGAGGTTGTTGACCCACTAATTCAACGTTGGTTGGGTAACAAGCAAAATTATGCGCAAGCGTAACCACTCTATTTTCGATACTTTTGAGTTTACTAAGTTAATTTACTAAATTAGCTTACTAAGGATATAAAAAAGCCAGCCCTAAACAATATAGAGCTGACTACTCATATCTAAGCTAAGCAATATAAAAGCGATTAGCGCCTTTTACTGCTCTTAGTCAAATTTAAGCTTTGTTAAGCTCAAATATAAGCGATGTTTGCGGGAATGAAATTGGCATTTGTAAACCAAACTGCATTAACGCTTCACCGGTAAATGTTTGACCATTTACCGCAGCAATAGAAGATGGACGATACTCCTCAAATTTTACCGGCCACACTAAATTAAGTGTGTACTGCGCATCGGCATCTAGGCCAACAAAACGAAGCTTATTAGGCGCTGTACGCGGTGTTTCGCGAACGCTGTTATAGGCAAATAACGCTTTTGTTTTTTGCTCATCAATTAAACCAAAGTTAATTGATAAATCGTCGCTATCTAGGCGGTATAAATCGGCAGCATGAATAAACTCACGATGCTCTTTGTGAAGTGCTATTGCCGCTTTAAGTGCATTGTATTCGTGATCGGTCAGCTCACGTGGGTCCATTTCGATTCCCATGTGGCCAAACATTGATACCGCAGCACGCATTTCAATACTTACATTACGCCCTGTGATATGACAATCACGTGGGCCTACGTGTGCCCCCATAACCGACGATGGGAAGAAGAACGAACATCCACGCTGTATTTCAAGGCGATCAAGCGCATCGTTTGAATCTGACGTCCATACACGGTCGGTGTGTGCAAGTACGCCGTAATCTACACGTGCACCACCTGACGAGCAGCTTTCTATTTCAAGCCCTGGGTGCGCCGCTTTAATACGATCAATTAAACGATAAAGTGCTAATGTTTGCTGATGCACAGCAGGCTTGCCATCAAAATTACCTGCATGGTTAATATCGCGGTTCATATCCCATTTAATGTACTTAATAGTTGGGTATTCAACTAAAATATCGTCAATCGCTTTGTATAGGTACTCAACAACCTCAGAGCGCGTTAAATCAAGTACTAGCTGATTTCTAAAGCTTAACTGTTCGTTGTTTTGGGAGCCTAAAACCCAATCAGGATGCGCACGGTATAAATCGCTATCAGGGTTAACCATTTCTGGTTCAAACCAAATACCAAACTCCATACCTAAGCTATTAACATGATCTATAACTGGTGATAAACCATCGGGGTAAATTTTGTAATCTACTGTCCAATCACCTAAACCAGCGTTATCGCCACGGCGGCCTTTAAACCAACCATCATCAAGTACAAAACGTTCAATGCCTAACGGCGCTACTTTGTCGGCTAGTTGCTTAAGCGTATCTACATCGTGATCAAAGTATATACCTTCCCATGTGTTGTAATGCACAGGGCGTGTTTTTTCACGCTGTGCTTGGCTAAGTAAATTAGCTTTAACAAAACGATGAAAATTACGAGAAAGCGCACTAAAGCCTTCACTCGAAAACGAGCCATAAATGCTCGGGCTTTGATACGTTTGACCTTTAGCAAGCGTAAGCTCACCAGGAAGTAATAGCTCACCCATTTGCACGTAACGACGACCTTCAGCTAAAAGCTCTGCGCGTAGTTTATTATTACCACTCCAACCTAAATGAAAGCCGTAACATTCGCCGTGCTGCTCGCCTGCATTTTCGTTATGCACTAATAAACCAGGAAATACATCGTGTGATGTTTTGCCTTTACGGTTTTCACGAACAAAACTACCTAAGACTAAATCAACCGATTGACGTTGAAATTCATTTGACCAACGACCTTCAAAGCTCACTATTTTGCTTACGCTATCTGGCAATTGAAATGTTGGCGCGGCGCAAAAATTAACGCCCAGTGGTGAGTCGCCTAAATTAGTTAATACAGTATGCGCGCTTAGTACGTCAGTGCTTTTATCAAGTGTAATGCTGTGCACGACTTCAATACCACGAAGCTTATCTACGCTTACAAATTCAAGTGTTGCGGCTGAAGGCTGACGTACTTCTTGAAGCTCTGGTCCTACTGACCATGCGATTGAATCATTTACTAGCTCAAGCCCTGGCGCACCAGTAAAGCCTTCGCCTAATAACGGAGATAGAGAAATAGGCGCTTCTTCAACCACGGCACATTTTACTTCTTGACGGGTAGCAAGCTGAGTTAGCATTGTTTCTGTTGTTTGCTCAGATAGGCGTTTACCAAAGTACAGTAACGCTGGTGTTTTGCTCTGGCAGTCGAAAATAACGGTGCTGTTTACACTGTCTAATCGATAAAATGATTTAGTGTCGGCCATGATTTTCCTATCCTCTTGTTCATTGTGTGAGTTATAAATATAACGAAAATTAGTAAGCTACACTATGTACTAAATGTATCTCTTTGCTTGAGCCACAATCTATCAGACAGTGACATTCAATAATAATAGTATATATCATATAAATTAGGTTTTGATAGTCTTTACATCGCAAATAGTCAGATAAACTCACTGGAAGTACCACTGTAATAAAAAGTATTAAACTAACCTTCGCTTTGAAGTTCTCATGTTGCTTTTAATACATATAAAAAATCGGCCAGAGTTTCCCCATGACCGACTTTGTCAGCTTAAACTATTTATAATCTATTTTTGTACTTGTGCTTGGCCTGCGTCATCAAGTGCCGGTGTTTTACCTGCCCACTGCGCATTCAAACCAAATACCACTTTATTTACTATCAATGCAAAAGCTACACATACAATCAGTGTAATTGGCATTAAGTGAATGTAATGAATGTCAGTATGTAGTGGTGAGTTTGCAAATGTAAGCATGCCGTACATTACAACACCTAAAATTACTGCTGCAATACCTGCACGTGCATCCACATTTTTAAATAATAAGCCCACTACAAAAATTGAGAATATAGGCATACTTAACAAGCCATTTAATTGCTGTAGTAAGTTAATAATGCTATCTGCTTGCTGGTAAATTGGTACAAGTACCAGTGTTAAGCTTGTTAGTAGCAATGTTACGTAACCACTTAGCTTTACAACACTTGGCTCTTTATTAAAGTACGCTTCGTGAATGTCACACACATATAGTGCTGTAGCTGAATTTAATAAGCTGTTGTAAGTAGAGAGTACTGCTGCTGCCATTGCCGCTGCGAACACACCGGTTAACCATGCTGGCATTACATCACCCACAATTCGACCATAAGCAGCGTCGCCAATATCGCCATAAAGTTTAAACGAAATAATACCCGGTAATACCACAATTGCAGGGACGATTAAAAAACGAATACCCGCAGCTGCAAATATACCTTTTTGCGCTTCTTTAACATTAGGTGCTGCCATTGCTCGCTGTGTGATTGTTTGGTTAGTACCCCAGTAATACATTTGAATAAAGATCATACCGGTTAAAAGTGTTGGCCACGGAATAGGTGAATCAGCATCGCCTATGAGTGTTAAGCGCTCCTCTGGAATACCCGTAAAGTCATAATCAATCGCATTAAGTGCTAAAAACACGACTAAAACAGCCATGCCTAGTACAAGTATGCCATTGTAGGTATCCGATACAGCAACTGCTCTCAGGCCACCAAAAAACGCATAAACAGCACCAATAATGGCAAATGCGGTGGCAATATACATTAGCGGAATATCAACCTTAAACATGGTTTGCATAAATAGCGCGCCAGAATAAATAACCGCTGGCATATAAATAAGTGCATTACCTAAAAAGAATAATCCCCCAATAACAGCGCGAATATGTTTGTTGTTATAGCGCTTTTCTAAAAGCTCTGTGGTGGTAGTACAGTTGTATTTGTAATAAACAGGAATGAACACTTTGGCTAAAATAATCAAACCTATAATTGCTGCAAGCTCCCACCAAACCAGTAAAGCCATTTGGTTACCATTCATACCTACAAGCTGATCAGTACTTAAATTAGTAAGTGTTATTGAACCTGCAACAAACATCCAAGTAAGGCCACCGCCCGCTAAAAAATACTCTTTGGTTTGGCTTTGTCCGTTATTGCGATTTTGGCCTCGGCATTTCCAATAAGTAAGGCCACCAATTAAAGCGGTGACAAAAACAAAAACCACCAGCTGTAAAATGTTATCTGACATGTGTGTGTCTCCTGCGCGTTATGCGCAATGTCTGTGTAATAAAAAAGTGCACGCTACAGCGCGTGCGCATCTCGACTTAGTTCTAACTTAATTTGCTTTAAAGGCATAAGTTCGGGACGTTGGTTATGCAGCTTTACCAATGCATTTAACTGAAACAGTGAAATAAGCATGCTGTTAAGCACACTCAAGTAACCTTGCTTGTGTAAGTTTGCAACGGTATCGCTATTTAATGTTTGCAGTTTGTCTTCATCAACGGTGCTCAAACCTTGAATAGTTTGGGTTTCGCCTTGTTCAAACTGCAATACAATATCTATGTTTTTAATGAGCCCTAACCGCGCAACTTCTTGGGTAAATTGATACGTTTGATAGTCATTTTTTAAGTCGCTTTCTAACAGTTTTTGCTGTGCACTTAAAAATAAACTCGGATTACCTTTAGCATCAAATAGTGCCTCACCTTGCTGCGTGTTTACGGCTGAGCTTTGATCATCAATCGCGATAAAATAATCGCTACTATTTGCTTCTCGGGTCATTAAATAAAGAGGCTGGGTTTGCATACATACCGGCGTGTAAAGTGCCTGCCATTGGTTGTTATTAACCAATAAACTTTGACCTGCACTAAAGCTGGTTAACGCTGATACTGTATAACTGCCATTTTGTGTATTACGTGCTAAGAAAATAGGTAAGTCGCAGGCTGCTTTTGCTATTTCATTTGCTCTTAAATTAACTAAATGCTGCGTTTTTGCGTATTCAACGGCTGCATTGGGGTTAATTTTTAATGTTTGGTGTTTGGTGTTTACTAGTTCACTAATAGCCATAGTTACACATCCTTAAACTGGGTTAGCTGCTAACCACTGCTCTATAAAAGCACGGTGAGGCGGCAAAGTTTGCAACATCTGCTGTGTAAGCTGGCTGTTACGTTCAATTATTTGTTTGGCTTGCACATGTTGTGAATACAAATATGCTTGTTTAGTAAAGTCAGGCTTAAAGCCCATACCGTACAAAACATACTGATAACTGGCGGCAGGGAATAACTCTAATGCGCCATGAAAATCTTGAATAAGCGGGCCACGGCTTCCCCAAAGAAGTAAATCTTCTTGCAGGGTTTGTGGAATAGTATTGGGCTGTACATGTGCTTGCCAGTAAGGTTCTGGGCGCTTGGTTAGCATGTAATGCAGCTTTAAAAAGTCGATAATACGCTGCCAGCGGTAATCCATTTGCTCGTTAAAGCGTTTAGCTACTATAGGCATTACTTGTGTATCTGCTGGCATGTGCTCTGCTACAAAGCGTGCTGAAATTTCAACAAGCATAATAGCGGTTGCTTCAAGCGGCTCTACAAACCCTGCTGACATACCAATAGCAACACAGTTTTTATGCCAAAACTTCTCACGGTATCCTGATTCAAAACTAATTTTACGGGCAGTTAAACCGTTTGCTGCATCGCCTAAATAGTCTCTTAGGTTTTGCTCTGCTTCATCGTCTGATAAAAATTTGCTTGAATAGACATGCCCTACACCACGGCGATGCGTTAAACCTATATCCCAAATCCATCCTGCGTTTTGCGCTGTTGCTATGGTATGGCTGGCTAAGGAGGTATCGTTTTCATCGTAAGGGACTTGCATCGCCAGTGCGCTGTCGTTAAATAGCACGTGGTCCATTTTTTTAAACGGTACGTTGAGCGCTTGGCCTAATAACAATGATGAAAAACCAGTACAGTCTATAAATAAGTCGGCGTTTATAGTGCGGGTTTGATCTTTTAGAGTAAGCACATTTATTGCACCATCGTCATCAAGCTTTACCTGATCAACAGTACCAATAATATGCTCTACGCCAAGCTTACTTTTACAATGCTGTTTAAGCATTTCTGCAAAAGCGCCGGCATCTAAGTGATAAGCGTAATTACAATTACCTTGATATTCACCTTGCGCTATAACTCTTGGGGCTAAGCTTGCTTCGCAAATATCATGTTGAAAATTAGTTTGCTGTGCAAAGTCTTCAACATTATCTAAATATGGGGCTAAATCTATACGGCCGTAGCCTAGCGGTACAGTAAATGGATGGTAGTAAAAGTCATTATTGCCATGAGTCCAATTTACAAACTTCCCGCCTTGTTTGAAGGTAGCATTACAGGCTTTAAACACATCGACTTCACGCAAGCCTATTTGCTGAAGTGTGTTTTTCATCGTGGGCCAGGTACCTTCACCTACGCCAATAGTTGGAATGTCTGACGATTCAACCAACATCACTTTTAAGCCGTCACCATTTTGACCTTGGTGATACGAAGCTATAATTGCAGCGCTCAGCCATCCTGCTGTACCACCGCCAACTACCGCTACTGTTTTTATTGCTTTATTCATAATGGACTACTCTTTGAGTATTTTTGATAACGTTTTATACAACAAATGCCCGTTAGGGCATTTTGATTTAATGTGTATTCATTTTAGCCAATTAGGTTAACTAATATACATTACTGCTAAATTAACCTAATTGGTATTAGCACCTTGGTGCTTTAATGAAAACTAAGAGGCTAAAAATACGCCTCCACCATTAATTAAAACGATCCGCGAATACCAAACGCGTAACGTGAGCCATTATCTTCTACTGAATAGATTTGGTTAGCAAAACGACCTGTTTGCACTAACTCTTCTTCAGTAATATTGATGCCTTCAGCAAAAATAGTGAAGTTTTCGTTAATATCGTAGCTTGCACTAATATCCCACTGGCCGTAAGTTTCTACGTTCACTGGTTCACCATTAAAGCCGTTATCAACTAAGCGTAAAAAGCCTTCACGGTTGTTAAATGCAACACGTGCTTGCCAGTTTTCTTGCTCATAGAAAAATATTAAGTTTTGTGAATCCCCAAGACCTTCTAGTGCAAATGTTTGTGTAGTATCGTCACCCACACTAATGTCGCTATTCACAACAGTTGCATTGGCAATAAAACCAAAGCCATTTTCAAACATGTGAGTAACACCGACTTCAAAACCGGTTACAGTTGCAGACTCACCATTTTGAGGACGACTTACAGTGTAAACTTCTGAACTACCAATAAGTTCGTCATCTGTTTGGTCTGTACATGTAGTACACGCAAAATCAGGACCTGAACGGTCAGACATTTCGTATGTTTCTGCACCTGTTAGGGTAACAATAAAGTCGTCAACTTCTTTACTAAATACTGCAAAGCTAAATAAGTTAGCATCGTTGTAGTACCACTCGTAAGAGATATCCCAGTTTTCTGATTGGAATGGTTTAAGTGCTGGGTTACCACCACTTGCCGTTAAATTTTGACGACGTGGCTCGTTAAAGTTTGTCGCAGGAGATAGCTGAGACATAGTTGGGCGAGTGATACTGTCGTACGCTGCAAAGCGTAAAATCATGTTATCTTGCAGCTCTAACTTAACATTTAAAGAAGGGAGTAAGTTTGAGTAGCTAGTACCTTGTTCAATGCTTGTAGCCGGGCCAAATACGTTAGCAAACAATGTCGCATCTGACGTTGGTATTACATCGCTAATAAAGCTTTGTATTGCAGCAACTTCAATATCAGTTTCTGAGTAACGCGCGCCAAAGTTAACTGTTACGGGCATATCTGAAAGGTCAAAACCAAGCGTAAAGTCCATGTATAAGCTAGTGATGTCTTCGTTAATTGTGTAACGGTTATTTTGTAGTGTTGGCTCTACTGGGAAACCTTGATCGGCTAAGTAATCAAGCATTTTATCGCCATCGTAGCTATAAAATGTATCGATTAAACCAGGGAAGTAGTTACTCGCTGTATAAGCTTCAAAATCAATTGCATCAAGTGGTGCTTGTGTACCATAACCACAGAACTGACATTGACTACCAAAGATTTGAAAGCTTGATTTTTCACGTTCTTGGCGATAAGCACCAAAGTTAATGCGATCAACTGGACCTTTATCTGGCACATATTCAAAATCGGCTTTTACTTCAGTAATTTCATCTTCATCTGTAAATTGATTACCAATTTCGTTGTAATGAAGTCGCGCTAGGCTTGGATCTGGCAACGAACCATTTTCAAAACCATCATGCTGTACAGTAGGAATGCTGCCTGTACCGTCAAAAGTATAGCTATTGATAACACCTACAACGTTAAAGCGATCTCTACCCGCACGGTCGTTTTCGGCTGTTGAGCGAGATACATCAAATTTAGCTTTTAATGACTCGTTTACTTGCCAGTCAACGTTAATACCAAATGCTTTATTAGTTACATCACGTGAGTTACGTGTATGTGATACAAAGTCGCTTGCAGGGTCGCCACTTGGCGCGCCTAAGCCAACTTCTTGAGAGAAAGTTAAAAGCGTGCCTGTTTCAGGATCAATCGTTGCACTGCCTACGCGGTCTGGTTCAAACCAAGATGCTAAATCGCGTACTGTTGAGTCAACTTCGAATTTTGAAATCATGCCATCAACAGTAATCGTAACATCGTCAGACGGTGCGTATTGAAGTACTAAACTTGCATTTGTACGTTCACGGTCTTGCTCATCAACTACTTGGTCCCAGTTACGTGGAATGTAAGCATTTTCAAACAGTACACCATCTGTTGGATTAGAGATTGTTTGGCCACCGCGCCAACCTGCCGTTAAAATTTGGTTATTTTGAAGTTTACGTTGTTGATTAGTGATGGCAAAAAGCACACCTAGCTTGTCATCGTTAAACGTATTACTTATCAAGAATGATGTTGATGGAGATACTTCTTCAGAAAGGCTTTCGTACATACCTTTAACTGAACCTAAAATATGTAAACCACCAAAATCAAAAGGACGTGCTGTAGTTACGTTAACCGTACCACCAATGCCGCCTTCTTGAAGAGTTGCTGTATTACTTTTATAAATATCAGCACCGGTGATTTGATCCGCGGCCAATACATCAAAGTTAAATTCACGACCTGCGCTGTCTGTCGCAATTTGACGACCATTAACAAGTACAGTATTAAATTGTGGACCAAAACCACGAATAGTTACCGCTTGGCCTTCACCACCACTACGGTCAATTGCTACACCTGTAATACGTTGCAGAGATTCTGCTACGTTTAAATCAGGAAATTTACCAAGATCTTCTGCTTTAATCCCGTCTGTAACAACATTAGATGCTTTTTTATCTAACATTGATGAACGTAAGCTGCTGCGGATACCCGTTACTGCGATAACTTCAACATCTTCATTTACTACTGTAGGCGTATTGCCTTCAGCGCCTTGAGCTGCAACGTTTCCGCTTGCCAATATGCCTGTGATAGCAATACTGATCGCGGTTTTCTTGTTGAACGATAACTTATTGTTAATTATCATTTTTTAAAAACTCCTGATTGTGTGTAGTCGTTGTGTCGTTGTGGTAGTGCATATAGTTTCAAATACTATTTATATTATAAATACTTTAAACCAGCAAAAAGTGCAACCTTTTCCTGAATTATGGATAGCATTTAATCACTGTATTTTTGCTTTTAATTTTCTTTAAATTAACATTAGAATGCTGTATTCACTCAGAAAAAGAGTAAATAATAACCTGTTCGTAATCCTCTCCCGGTAATAAATTAGCTTTTGGAAAATTTTCACGATTTGGCGCATCTGGCCAATTTTGCGCTTCAAAACACAAAGCTTGTCGTGCTTTAAAAGGCGCACCTACAAAGTTAGCGGTGTATAACTGCATGCCTGGCTGCGTACTTTTAAGGGTTAAACTAACGTTCGTGTGTGGCGAAGTTAATGTAGCCATCGTCTTTAAACTGCTGTCATCATTAAAAATATAGCAGTGATCAAAGCCATTTCCAGCTTCTAGTTGAGGATGAACGGCGCTTAAGGCCTCACCAACTTGAGCTGGCTTAGTAAAGTCAAAGCAGGTACCGGTGACTGATGCAGATTCATTAAGTGGAATACTAGTTGTATCAATAGGAAGATAGTAATTGGCATTAACTTGAACAAGGTGTTCATTAATTGATTCGCTGCCATCAAGATTAAAATAGCAATGGTTGGTAAAGTTAACGAGCGTTTCTTTATTGGTTAGCGCTTTAAAGTGCAGAGTAAGCTCGCCGTTTTTAGCGCTAATCGTTTGCCAAACCTGCAACTCACCGGGGAAACCTTGTTCGCCGTCGGGCGAGCAATAATAAAGTTCAACTTCACTTTCAGTTTGTTTGGTTACTTGCCAAAGTACTTTATTAAAGCCTTTAACGCCGCCGTGCAGGCTATTAGGGCCGTTATTTGCTTCTAGTTGATACTGCGTACCAGATAAGTTAAAACGCCCCTTTGCAATGCGATTAGCGTATCGACCTACTGTAGCGCCAAGATAAAATGGGTTTTCAAGATAGTATTGAGGATCATCGACGCTAAGCGTCATTTCTTGTTTTTTAAATTTAATGCTTTTTATTATTGCGCCAAATGGCAAAATTTCAGCTGTTAAATTTTGACCATCACTGAGCTGAATAACTTGTAAAGGTTGGTTATTGGCAATAGATGTCACACGCATTCTCCAATCAAATTACCGAATTAACATTTCCTGTTATAACGGCGCAACAATATATAATATAAATAGTATATAATTGAAGCCTGTAACTCAATCTAAATACGTTGAAATTTCTCGACAAATATTTACAGCTGCCATCATATATTTACAATAATTCAGCTCAGTATGGGCTTATGTAAAATATAAGCCTCGTAAGGTTAACTGCTTTGGTAAATATGCTCGTTAAGCGCTGCTTTTTCGTCAATGCTAAGCGCTTGTTTTGATTTAGCAATAAAATCATACCTCACCATAACGGCCTTACCTATTGCGCAGCATTTATCGTGTTGCCATGCTTCTTGCCTAAGCGTAAAAGAGCTAGTGCCTATATGCTCTACAGAGGTTTTTACGGTCACTTCGTGGCCATAAAATAATTCGCCTACAAACGACACTTCAACTTTGGCGATAATCAATTTCCAATCATGTGGATTTAAGTCCGGTGTAAAAAACTTAAAAATAGGTCCACGTGCGACTTCAAACCATACAGGTAGTACGGTATTGTTAATGTGTCCGAGTGCATCTGTTTCGCTAAAGCGCGGCATCACTTTTTCAATAAACATAAAAATCCAATAATAATTATATAAAGGTAAACCATGACGGACTTTATACGCGTTGTTGATAACGCATTAAGCGATGAGTTTTGCGATGAATTTATTTCCACATTCGCGCAAAGCCCGCATGTAAGACAAGGGGTAACATCGGGCGGTGTCGACTTAAAGAAAAAAGACAGCCACGACCTACACTTAAATAATCACCCCGAATATGCACAACAATTAAAACATATACAACAAACGACTGCACAGCATGTTTTTAAGTATGTTGAAGAGCATATTTTTATGATGATTGGGGCGTTTGGCTTAAAGGTCTATCACCCAAAAACAGGTGAAGTAGTCGATTTAACCCAAGAGAATTTTGAAGAAGTGGGTAAACCGCAATTGCCTTTGCTAGTGCAGCAAATTTTTAGACTTGGTAATATTCAAGCGCAAAAATATGAAGTAAACAAAGGTGGCTACCCTTACTGGCACAGTGAAGTTTATCCGCAGCTACAGCACAATGAAGCTTTGCATCGCGTGTTGTTATTTATGTTTTACTTAAACGATGTAGAAGAAGGTGGTGAAACGGAGTTTTACTATCAAAATCGTAAAATAGCACCTAAAAAAGGCACTATGGTAATAGCTCCTGGCTACTTTACACATACCCACAGAGGCAATAAGCCAGTATCAAACGATAAGTATATTTTAACATCGTGGGTGTTGTTTAATCGTGCAGAACAAATATATGGTGCGCCAAAGAGTTAGCGCACCAAAATCAGTATTATTTAACCGAGCAGTTCATCAAATAAATTAAACAACTGATCTAGCTCTTCAATGGTGTTGTAGTGCATACAACCAATGCGCACTACACCGCCTTTATCAAGCACATCTAATTGCTTGCACAAACCTTGCGCGTAAAAATTACCATCCCACACACAAATATGCTGCTTACCTAAAAATTCTGAAACGGCGCGTGGCTCAAGCCCTTCAAAAATTAAAGCAAAAGTAGGTGTACGCTCATTTAAGCGATCAAAGTCATCAATACCAAACAACTTAATGCGTGGGTAGTTTACCAAGCGCGTTAAAAAGTGCTCACTAAGCGCCATTTCGTGTTGTTTAGTTTTAGCAAAAGCCACACTTAACTTTTCGCGGCGTGAATGGCTATCGTCAAGTTCGCTAATTGCTGCAATGTAATCAACAGCCGCGATAAAACCCGCCATGGCTTCAAAGCTTTGTGTGCCGGTTTCCCAACGACCTGGTGCTACGTCTTTAGCTGGCTCAACTTTATAAGGCGTAAACCCGTCTAAATGTTCTTTTTTACCGTAAACCATACCTAAATGCGGGCCAAAAAACTTATATGCAGAGCAGGCTAAAAAGTCGCAATCAAGTGCTTGTACGTCTACAAGTTCGTGCGGTGCGTAATGTACGGCATCAACATAAACAAGTGCGCCTACAGCGTGAGCAAGCTCAACAATACGTTTAATATTATTAATTGAACCTGTGGTATTTGACGCATACGTTACCGCCACAAGCTTAGTGTTGCTGTTTAATAAGCTTTCAAACTGCGCCATATCTAAGCTGCAATCTGCTTCGTTAATAAGCGCTGTATTTACCTTTACGCCTTTATCTTCTGCGGCTTGTTGCCACGACGATACATTTGAGAAATGATCGGCATTGGTTACAATTATTTCATCGCCAACCTGCCAGTCGCGTGAAATTGCACGACTAAAGCTAAATGTTAGGCTGGTCATGTTTGGACCAAACACAATTTGTTGTGAGCTAGGTGCATTAAGTAAGTCAGCGGCGGCTTGGCGCGCATTCGCCATCAACTCAACCGTTTTATCACTAGAAAAAAACGCGCCACCTAAATTCGAATTATAATGACCTAAATAAGCTGTCATCGCATTAAGCACCGATGTTGGTACCTGCGAGCCACCTGGTCCGTCTAAAAATATTGGCGATTTACCATCAACGTTTTGCATTAATGCAGGAAACTGCTCACGTAATTGCGTTATGTTCATGCTTATTCCTTAAGACGTTAATACAAAACAATCCAGGTAACCTGGTTTGCTAGCATCAATTTTGTTCATAGGTGTTGCGTTGTGCCACACTTGACGGTCGTTTATTAATGCAAACATGCCGTCTTTTATTTCCATTTTAAAACAAGGCTCAGCTTGCTTGTTTTCGTATACAAGTAGCTCGCCGCCTTCTAAGTTTTCATGAGAAACGCCGCATATACATACATGATCAAAACCATCTTGATGTACGCCTTCTGGCGCTGCCGGCGTATCGCTGTTAATTGCAAGCATACGGAACTGATGAATTTCAATATCACGCTGCTCATCAATACCGGTAAGTTGGCGAAACTCATTTACAATGCTTTTCATGCCTTCTGACTCAAGTAAACTTTGCTCTAGGTTTTCGTAAGTACGCTCTACATTACCTTGAAAAGTATTAATTGAATCATCTTGAACAAATGCTTTGGTTTGTTGTAACTTTATTTCACCATTTTGCATTTTAACTACTGAGTAACGACGTTTACGAAAGGCACCATCTGCATATGGATTTGCAGGCAGGTTATCAAAAGAAGGCTTAACCAAATCAATATTTGCTTGGTTAACAAAACGTAGTTGCAGTAAATTCTGGTTGTTTAATGCTGTCATAAAATCTCGCCTAAAATAATGAGAATATTGATGAGGATTTTAATGCATTTTGATAGGAATTTTTGCGCGATTAATTACTTTAAAAGTAACTTAAGACTAGATTTAATACAATAATATAAAAAAAGAAGCATGAACTATCTAATATTTATTTTAGCCAATAAAAAACCCGCCTAAGCGGGTTTTTAAACAAACTCTAAAAATTATACAGCTTGTTGAATAATCACGTTGTCTGCTTTTTTAGTGTAAGCAGGCATACGGTGGAAGTTCAAGTAACGGTATGTATCTGACGCCGTTGCATTGATCTTCGCAGCATATTCTTGGTACTCAGCAACTGTTGGTAATTTACCAATGATTGCAGCAATTGCAGCAAGCTCAGATGATGCTAAGAATACGTTTGCGCCATTACCTAAACGGTTAGGGAAGTTACGTGTAGAGGTAGACACAACCGTTGCTTTATCTGCAACACGTGCTTGGTTACCCATACATAGTGAACAACCTGGAGTTTCGATACGTGCGCCAACACGACCAAAAATACCGTAGTAACCTTCTTCTGTAAGTTGGTCTTTGTCCATCTTAGTAGGTGGAGCAACCCAAAGCTGAGTCGGAAGTTGACCTTTAAAGCCATCAAGCAACTTACCAGCAGCACGGAAGTGACCAATGTTAGTCATACAAGAACCGATGAATACTTCATCAATTTTCTCGCCAGCAACATCAGAAAGAAGACGCGCATCATCTGGGTCATTTGGAGCACAAAGAACAGGTTCTTTAATCTCAGCTAAATCAATTTCAACGATATGCTTGTACTCTGCATCAGCGTCAGCTTCCATTAGTTCTGGGTTAGCTAACCAATCTTGCATTGCAGTAATACGACGTTCAATCGTACGTACATCGCCGTAACCTTCAGAAATCATCCACTTAAGCATAACAATGTTTGATTCTAGGTATTCAGAGATAGACTCTTTAGATAACTTAACAGTACAACCTGCTGCCGAACGCTCTGCAGATGCATCTGATAATTCAAACGCTTGCTCAACAGTTAGGTGCTCAACGCCTTCAATTTCTAGTACGCGACCAGAGAATTCGTTAATTTTACCTTTTTTCTCAACTGTTAATAAACCTTGTTTGATACCGTAGTAAGGGATTGCATGAACAAGGTCACGTAGAGTGATACCTGGTTGCATTTCGCCTTTAAAACGAACCAAAATAGATTCAGGCATATCAAGCGGCATAACACCCGTTGCTGCTGCGAATGCTACTGCACCCGAACCGGCTGGGAATGAAATACCTAATGGGAAACGTGTATGTGAATCACCACCAGTACCTACGGTATCTGGTAATAACATACGGTTTAACCACGAGTGAATAATACCATCACCTGGACGAAGTGAAACACCGCCACGGTTCATGATGAAATCAGGAAGCGTATGGTGAGTGCTTACATCGATAGGCTTAGGATAAGCTGATGTATGACAGAAAGACTGCATTGTTAAATCTGCAGAGAAACCTAAACATGCTAGATCTTTAAGTTCGTCACGTGTCATAGGACCTGTTGTATCTTGCGAACCAACAGTTGTCATTTTAGGCTCACAGTACTGACCTGGGCGAATACCTGCAACGTTACATGCTTTACCAACCATTTTTTGCGCTAGTGTGAAGCCTTTATCAGAAACTTCTGTTGCTGTTGGTACTTTAAATGTATCAGTTGCGCCTAAGCCAAGAGATGTACGCGCTTTATCAGTTAAACCACGACCGATGATTAGTGGAATACGACCACCAGCACGAACTTCATCTAAAATCACATCAGATTTAAGCTCAAAAGTAGAAATCACTTTATCAGTACCATGTTGCTTAACAACACCTTCGTACGGATAAATATCGATTTGCTCGCCCATGTTGAGTTCATCAACATTTAATTCGATTGGTAATGCGCCTGAATCTTCCATTGTGTTGAAGAAGATTGGAGCAATTTTATTACCTAGACATACACCGCCAACACGCTTGTTTGGTACAAACGGGATATCATCGCCCATAAACCAAAGTACAGAGTTAGTTGCAGACTTACGAGAAGAACCCGTACCAACAACATCACCTACGTAAGCAAGTGGTAAACCTTTAGTTTTTAATTCTTCAATCTGAGTAATTGGACCAACTTCGCCCGCTTTATCAGGTGTAATACCATCGCGTTCAATTTTTAGCATTGCTAAAGCATGAAGTGGGATATCTGGACGAGACCATGCATCTGGTGCAGGAGACAAGTCATCAGTATTTGTTTCGCCAGTTACTTTAAATACAGTAACTGAAATCTTTTCAGCAACAGCTGGTTTATTAGTAAACCATTCTGCATTTGCCCAAGACTCAATAATTTGCTTAGCGAATGTATTACCTGCTTTTGCTTTTTCTTCTACATCGTAAAACGCATCAAACATAAGTAATGTATTTGAAAGGCCTTTAACTACGATTGGTGCAAGTGTTTCGTCATCAAGTAGGTCAATCATTGGTGCGATATTGTAACCGCCCAACATTGTACCTAATAATTCTGCCGCTTTTTCTTTAGAAACAAGTGGAGAATTAGTTTCACCTTTAGCTACAGCTGCTAAGAAGCCCGCTTTAATATAAGCAGCATCATCAACACCTGCTGGTATACGCTGAATGAACAAATCTAAAATGAATTCTTCTTCACCTGCAGGTGGAGTTTTGATTAATTCAATAAGATCAGCAGTTTGCTGAGCATCTAATGGCGCTGGTACGATACCTAACGCGGCACGTTCTTCTACGTGTTTACGATATTCTTGTAGCACAATATTGCCCTCTTGGTGACGTGAAAGTATCCGGTAGCGCTTCAAGCGCAAATAAGTTACCCAATACTTATAGTATTCTAACGCGTAATTATAAAGCTTTTATGGATAGATGAAAATCCATCCAGTTACGCAACTGATTATACCGATTATAAATACTATGAATAGTGGTTGTAGTAAAAACTATTTTCATGAATACTTGTTAAGTAAGAATCATTACCATTAACCAATATTAATTTATTACAGGCATAAAAAAACCCAGCACTTGGCTGGGTTTTTATTACAAACTATTTAATTAACGTAAAACTTTAACGTTTTTGATAGTTTTGATATGCGCTTCTACACGGCGGTTTTCTGCGTTTGCAGCTTTAGTGTTTGCATCATTTTTAAGACGCTCTTCACCTAAACCAACTGTAGTAATACGGTCTTTAGCAATGCCATCAGAAACTAATTGCTTAGCTACTGCATCAGCACGTTTTTTAGATAACCATTTGTTGTAAGTTGCTTTACCTACAGAAGAAGTGTGACCTTCTAAAAGTACTGTTGTATCTGGGTACTCTTTTAAGAATGCAGATACTTTTTCAATATCGTTTAAGTACTGAGTAGATACTGCTGAAGCATTGTTAGGGAAAGTCACTAATAAGCTTACAGTTACTTCTTTATCTTCATATAAAGTACAACCAGTGCCATCAACTGCATCAGTCATAGGTGTGTTAGCACACTTATCATCTGCATCAGCAATGTTGTCGTTGTCGCTATCTGTAGGAGCTACAGCTACTTCAACAATTTCTGGAGCTGGTTTAACTGGCTCTACAGGAGCTGAATTTTGGCCGAATAAGTAGTTAATACCAATTTTAGCGCCTACATCTGTGTAGCCACGGTCAAGACCTTGGTATACAGCTGTTTCAGCATTTACAAATAAGCCATCTGTAATGAAATGTTGGTAACCAACACCTGCATTTAAGAATGTGTTGTCATCTACTACGTCCATTTCTTTAATACCGAAAAGACCGTAGAAAGGACCACCATTTAAATGGTAAAGAGCATCAATACCGTAACGCTCGCCATCAATACTGTTGCGGTTGCCAGCAACTTTATCAAAAGCATTAAAATCCATATCTGCATATTCAAGACGTGCGCTCCAGTAATCACTGAAACGGTAACCGGCTTCAACACCCCAGCCAGTTGATTCATTTACGTCAAGACCAGCTTGAGCACGCATGTTTTTCCAAGATGCGTCATAGTAGTCGCCAAATGCGCCAATGTAGAAACCTTCTTCTTTATCAGCAGCGAATGTAGATGCGCTAGTTGCAGCCAACGCGATTGCAATTGTAAGTGATTTTAATTTCATTGTTTTCTTCCCATTTGAACAATTTTAAATTGTAGCTAATCGATACTAGCTCAATCAGTTTTATATAGACTAACTGAGCCTTTGTTAATCAATACTTAACGAAAAATAAAGTTTATAACTTTTTTCTATGCCCAGTCACAACACACATCCACTTACTATAGGCGAAATTAAAACTTTATTGAAAAATAAATATAGTAGTTTTTTGTAAATTAGTACTTAGCAAGGAATGTAAGAGCAATTAAATTAAATGCACTTATAAATGTAAATGCAAAGAAACATTGCTTGGCTTTAATTCGGCGCATAATACCACCAGAATTAACATTCCCCTAGATATATGCGCATGTTTGATTAAAAAATGACTCTTTTTAATCATGTGGTTATATTTAAAGTTAAGAGTTAAGTACCACAAAAAGTCTGGTAATCATTCTCATTTATCGGCGTAGCTTGAAATTCTGATAATTTTTCACTGTCAGAATACGGGTTACTGGCTATTTTTATAAAGCGCTGTAGCAACTCACTAGACCCAGTAGCGTTATATTGTGCAATTATTTCTTCGATCACATGATTACGCGGTATTACACGAGGATTTGCAGTTCTCATTACTTCATAACTATTATCGTCGGTTAAGCTTACCCACTTAGCTCTCCATTCAATTAGCGACTCTGGTATTACTACTTCTTCTTTTAAGGATTCAGTAAGCGCATCAAAAGTATTGGTGTAATCGAGCTGGTTATCTTTTAATAGTGTTAACAACTCTGCGATTAACTCGCCACTACTATTGCAAGATTCATTTAAACCCAGTTTTTGTGCCCACATAGCCGTAAACTCAGTATTAAATTGCTCAGCAAAGCTATTAATGTATGGCGTCATTAACGAAACAGCTTGTTCGTCATCATCGCTGATAAGCAGTATTAAACTCTCAGCTAAACGAGCACAGTTCCAGTTAGCTATATTAGGTTGATTACCAAATGCATACCGACCTTGTTTGTCGATAGAGCTAAATACAGTATCAAAGTCAAAGCTATTCATCATGGCACACGGGCCGTAATCAATGGTTTCTCCGCTTACTAGCGTATTATCGGTATTCATTACTCCGTGAATAAAGCCAACACGCATCCAGCTCACAACTAGCTTAACTTGGTTTTTAATCACAGCGCCTAAAAATGCTAAATAGCGCTGCGATCCTGTATCTGTTATTTCTGGGTAGTGTCGCTCTATAGCTAAATCGGCTAAATTTTTAAGTCCTTCAACATCGCCTTGCGTCGCTAAATATTGAAACGAGCCAACACGAATATGGCTCGTTGCTAAACGAGTCACTATGGCGCCCGCTTGTGGCGGATTACGATAAACCGTTTCACCACTACCAACAACCGCTAAGCAGCGTGTGGTTTTAATGCCTAGTGCATGCATTGCCTCGCTCATTACGTATTCACGAATAGCAGGACCAAGTGCACAACGCCCATCTCCCCCTCTTGAGTAAGGAGTAGCACCAGAGCCTTTTAATTGAATATCCCACAACTGGTTTTTATCATCATTAATAGCGCCCAGTAAATGCGCTCGCCCATCGCCTAAACGTGGTGAAAAATGTCCAAATTGGTGCCCAGAGTAACCAAGTGCTACTGCAAGAATCGCCTGTTTTTCGTTACCGCTAAAAGTGCTAGCACGCAAATCAGCTGCAACGTTAATATTAAACTCTTTTGCTAAGCTCTCGTTCCACAGTAATAACTGAGGAAAGGCAACACTTGCAGGGAAATCTTCTATCGCAAAGTTTTCCGTAATGTCTGTGTATCTTGGCACTAATTTCATGGTAATTCCTATTATTGCTGACTTATACCAACACGGTTGTCACCAACGCCATAAGCAACAATTAAACTTAACTCTTGCATACTTAAGCCGCTTTGCTTTTGCATTTCATTAAAAAAAGCTTGGGCAGCACTCAGTGATTTTTTAGTTTGTAAGCCGCCGTCTATAATTTTACGAGCACGTAAGTAATTCTCTACATCGCGTGATAGTAAAAAAGTATCTTTACCAAGTGCTCGTAGCGCATAAGGTCCTGTATTTCCGCCTAAACGCGAACCATGTTTTTTTAAATACGCCCATAAACCAATAATATCGTCTGCTGGCCAATTAGCGACAAACTGGCTAAAACTGCCATGTTCCCCTGCTATTTCGTGGATCATGTAAGCATTTTCGGTAATTGTTTTTACTTTTTTATAGTTACGAACGATTCGCTCATCCGTTGCTTTTTGTTCCAGCATATCAGGTGGCATCATTAATAACTTATCAACGCTAAAATCCCAAAAAACCTCTCTAAAGCCTGGCCACTTATTATTAATGACTGACCAATAAAAGCCGCTTTGAAATACTTTTCGAGTAAATTCCTCAAGCCAATCGTCGTCACTTAACGTGCTTAGTTGTTTTTTAGATAGCGGTTTTGCAAGTAATAACTTAAGCATTTTTTCGGAGCCTTTTCGCTCTACCGCTCGCTTATAAATATCGCTAAATTTTTCCATACTAATTAAATACCTCACTACTTATATTGCTAGTGTACGAGAAAAGCACCCAATACGTAACCACTCCCATTATGGATGAATGAATATGCATTTAGTCGCTTGACACCTAGACGGCTAAAATGCTTTAATCGCCGTAATTACCCTATTTAAATTGCACAGGTTTGTAAGTTTTTACTCTACAAACAGGTGTAAAGGGCTAGAAGAGGTGCGTTATTCAGGTAGCGTATGTTAGGAGCGCAAACTCCAGTGAGCATACGTGAGGGGAATTAACGCCGAGAAGTAACCACTTTTGCGAGGTGTTTATTTCGGGCGACTAGGTTGAACCCTAGCGACTGTCACCAATAGCTGCTTATAAAAGCAGCTTATTAGTTTGGTGGAGAGCTTCTGGTCTTAAATATTAAGGCCGTGCGCCCTATTATTTTAAGCCCATTCGCTCTTCGAATTATTAGTTCGAACGACGTTAATGCGGCTCCTTCCATAAAGCTTTTTAACTCTTCGAATAATACCAATTGCATTAAATTAGTTATCGCTAAAATGATCACGCTTTTAATAAAGTTGGTACAAATTATAAGTTCGTGAGAGATGATCAACAACTTCAATTTAAACGACTACTCATTGTGGACCGCGCTCGTAACGCCATTTGATCAACACGGCGATGTTGACTACAACACGTTAACTAAACTGGTTAGCAATCAAGAAGCAGCGCATAACGGTATTTTACTACTTGGCAGCACGGGCGAAGGTTTAGCACTAACACTAAAAGAGCAACAAGCCATTGTTGAACACGTATGCCAGCTAAAACCAGCAGTACCACTCATGGTTGCTGTGGGCGGTAGTAACTTAAAGCAACAAATTGAGTGGGTTAACTACTGTAATACACTCCCAATTCATAGCTTTTTACTTGGCTCACCGCTTTATGCAAAGCCTGGCGCTATAGGTCAAACTCATTGGTTTGAAAGCCTACTTAATGCAAGTGTTCACCCGTGTATGCTTTATAACGTACCGGGTCGAAGTGCTGTTAGCATTCCAACGGCAACAATTCAAAACTTACAAAATAATAAAAATTTATGGGCGTTAAAAGAAGCGAGCGGCAGCATTGCTCAGTTTGAAGCTTATCGCCAAGCTGCACCTAATTTAGCTATTTTTAGTGGCGACGATGCGCTAATGCCTTATTTTGCTCAAGCTGGCGCAAAAGGGTTAGTGTCGGTAGCTGCAAATGCATGGCCCGCACAAACTCACGAGTTTGTTAAACGCAGCTTAAGTGGTCAACACCCTAATTTATTTGCCCAGTGGTCAAGCGCTATTAATAGCCTATTTGCTGTTGCAAACCCTATTCCCGTAAAGGTATTGATGCATTTGCAAGGTCGCTTAAGCAGCCCGCAACTTCGTCCACCTTTAACACACCTTGAGTTAACTCAAACCGATTGCATCACAACTGCAAACAACACCATTTTATCTTGGCATTAAATACAGGTTTTTATAATGAGCTGGTTAGAACTATTAAATAATTTAGAATCGGGCGCAGTACGCGCAGCATCACAAAACGAAAGCGGCCAATGGCAAGCTAACGTAGAAGTAAAACAAGGCATTTTGGATGCCTTTAAAAATGGCACTAATACTGAGTTTGCCGGTGGTTTTGTTGATAAGCATAACTTAGCTCCGCAAGAATTTAGTACTGACGATGGCGTACGTATGGTGCCGGGTGGCTCTAGTGTTCGCCGTGGTGCTTATGTTGCTAAAGGCACGATTATTATGCCACCAGCGTATGTAAACATTGGTGCATATATCGACGAAGGCACAATGGTAGATAGCCACGCATTAGTTGGCTCGTGTGCACAAGTAGGTAAAAACGTACATTTAAGTGCTGCAGTGCAGCTTGGTGGTGTACTTGAGCCAATTGGTGCAAGCCCAGTAGTTGTAGAAGACGACGCCTTTATTGGCGCTGGCTGTATTATTGTTGAAGGTGTAGTTATTAAAAAAGGCGCAGTACTTGCCCCAGGCGTGCGTTTATCAGCAACTATTCCGGTATACGACTGCGTAAACGAGCGCCAACTTGATAAAGGCGAGCCAATCCCAGAATATGCCATTGTAATACCGGGCTCTCGCCCTGCTTCAAACGAGTGGGCGCGCGAGCAAGGCCTAAGCATGTCGTGTGCGTTAATAGTTAAATACCGCGACGAAAAAAGCGATGCATCATTATTGCTTGAAGAGGTTTTACGATAATGAGCTTTTTGAGCACGCCTATCAAAACCGCTGTAAATACAATTACACAACAACTTGATACACCTTTTTTTGTTTACGACCTAGATCAACTAAACGCGCATCTTGCACGTTTAGTTGCGCAAACCGATGTAAAACTGTGGTACGCGGTAAAAGCAAATCCACTGTCTAAAATTATTCAAAGCTTAGACAGCGCTGGCTTTAATTTTGACGTAGCAAGTAAAGGTGAGCTTGAGCAAGTGCTAGCACAAGGTATTAGCTCACAGCGCGTGCTCAACACAGGGCCTGCAAAAAGCCCTAAACAAATTAAACACTTTATTGAGCGCGGAGTACGTATATTCGTAGCCGAAAGCCTCAATCAAGTACGTTGGTTAAACCAACAAGCGCAACTACAAAATACGCAGTTACAAGTATTACTGCGAGTGCAATTACGCTGGCCTGAAGATGAAAAAAACCCACTGGGCGGCGACAGCCTTACGCCGTTTGGTTTGGGTTGTGATGAGTGGCAAGCACTCAATGTAACCGACTACCCTACACTTAAGTTTGACGGCTTACATATTTTTCAGTGGGGCAACATGCTTAGCACGCAAAAGCTAAGCGAATTGTGGTCACAAATGATTGCACCACTTAGCCAACTTGCCAGCGATTTAAACATCAATCTTAAAGTTTTAGATTTAGGTGGCGGTTTAGGTATTCCTTATACACAAAATGAAGCAACGCTTGATTGGGATGATTTAATAGCTGCGCTCGCTAAAATTAAAAGTGATGCGGGTGTAGAAGAGTTGTGGATGGAGCTTGGTCGCTATGCCGTTGGCGAATACGGTCATTACGCCAACCCAGTAGTCGAACGCAAACAAAACTACAATCAAGAACAAGTCATTTTAACCGGCGGTATAAATCACCTATTGCGCCCCGCTGTTACCAGTCAAGATTTCCCTGCTGCGTTACTGCGCGAGTCCAATGCAAAAACTCAAGCGGTCACTTTATACGGGCCGCTTTGTACCGCGCTTGATTGCTTGGGTGAGCATAACCTACCAAGCGATTTAAATGAGCACGACTGGCTAGTGTTTAGCCAATGCGGTGCTTACGGCTTTACCGAAAGTATGCCGTATTTTTTATGCCACGAGCTAGCTGCCGAGTATACCCTGCAAAACGGTGAGCTTACCTGTGTTCGCCAAGCTGAAAATGCCAGTCATTATTTAAGGTAATAACTATGAGTAATACAACCCACATCAGCCAAGAGAACATTGTAGTAGGGGAAGTTGCAAACGGCTTACCACTTACAATTCCTGTTTATCGCTTAAAAGGCGATGGCACAGGACCTAGTGTTTATATTCAGGCCAATATGCATGGCGCTGAAGTGCAAGGTAACGCGGTTATTTTTCAGCTACTTGAGCAATTAAAACACCTTAATCTTAATGGCGATATTACATTAGTACCCTATGCCAACCCAATTGGTTGCAATCAAAAATCTGGCGAGTTTACCCTTGGTAGGTTCGACCCGATTACGGGTACTAATTGGAATCGCATGTACCACTACAATAAAAATTTAGTGACGCAGTTTGCAAAAAATCATACTCAGTATGATGACGCTACATTAAAAAGTAACTTTAAACAGGCGCTTATTGACGAAGTAGACAGCAAACTCAACGGCCCTGCTTATTTACTTAATACGGGTAAACGCATTGCGCTTAACTTACAAAAGCTCGCTCATCAGGCTGATATAGTACTCGATTTACACACAGGCCCTATTTCAAGCAAACACTTGTACTGCCCAACTTATGCAACCGACAGCGCGCGCTATTTTAATATTGAACATGTACTGCTTATTCCTAGTGATTTTGACGGCGCTATGGACGAAGCTAACTTTTGCCCATGGTGGCATTTAAGTGATGCACTTAGCGGGCAAGGTCGCGAATTATCAATACCTGTAGAAGCATTTACTGTAGAGCTAGGCAGCCAAGAAAAAATAGACTTAAAAGAAGCACTAAACGATGCTAACAGCATTTTAAGTTACTTAAATCACAAAGGCGTACTGCAAAACGCAACGAATACCCCTGCTGATATTACTCGTTATGCGTGTAATTTAGATGACTATTTTGCTTACTACGCCCCCATTGGCGGTATGGTTGAATACATAGCACCACTTGGCGGGCACATTAAAGCTGGTGAGCCTATTGCTAATATTTTACGGATGGAACGCTACTTAAGCGAGCAACCACTGCAGACACTTACTCTAGATTGCGATGCAATTGCCATTTTGCACTTTGCCTCAGCGAGTGTTAACCAAGGCACCGAGCTTTATAAGTTTTTTACTAACATATTTGAGCTTTAGCTCACCCTTCTCATTGCGTGAGAGCAGATTAGCTAAAATAACTAATCTGCATTAAAAAAGCGGCCTAGGTCGCTTTTTTTCTGATCTATATTTACTTTATATACGTATAATGATTGCTGTGAATACAAATTCAGTAAAAGTTCACCGTTACATATGTAAAAAGACGTTATAATTAAATTAACGCATACAACAACCCGAACTCACAAGGAATTACAATGAGCTGGCGCCACTGGATCACACTTTCTGCCTTAATAAGTACAGCGACCTTCGCACAAGAAGAAGTTTCTACAAACGAGCAAGATAACGACATCGAACTTGTAAAGCAGTGTATTTTAAATGAAGTAATTGGCGGAGACGGTAAACAGACATTAGACGATCTTCGTAAAAAGTGTTCAGCTCTTGAAGAAAACAAACAACTTACCGCGCTTGATAAACGCCAAGCTCGAGAAGAAGTCGGTAAAAAAAATAGAAACGTAATTACGCCACATAAGCGTAACTATATTTTACCGCTTTCGTACGTATCACACCCAAACGATCGCCCTTTTGATGGTTTTGACGAATTAACAGATGATAACGATGGTGAGCCACTAGACAACCTAGAAGCAAAATACCAGCTTTCAATCAAAGTGCCTCTATATGATGATTTTTCTGATGAAGACCAAGCCATATTTTTTGGCTTTACTCTGCAATCTTACTGGCAGCTTTATAACTCAGAAATCTCTTCTCCATTTCGTGAAACCAACTACGAACCAGAAATATTTTGGATAAACTACCTCGACCCAGAAAACGTATTATGGGGCGACGAAATGGCAATTTCACTAGGTATTTCGCATCAATCAAATGGTCGCAGCCAGCCAAACTCGCGTTCGTGGAACCGTATTTATGCAGACTTTATTTGGGAAAACAGAGGCTTTGTTTTTAGTTTTAAACCTTGGTACCGCATAGCTGAGGACGAAAAAGACAACGTTTTAGAAGCTAAAGGCGACGACAACCCAGACATATACAAATACATGGGCTATTTTGAATTTAGTGGTGCATACCGTCTTAACGATCATGAATTTAGCTTCATGACGCGTAACAACTTAAATTCAGAAAACCGTGGTGCAATTCAACTCGACTGGTCATTTCCGTTATGGGGTCGCGTTCGTGGTTATGCACAATATTTTAACGGTTATGGCGAAAGCTTAATTGATTACAACGCGGATGTAGAACGTATTGGTGTAGGTATATTATTAACTGACTTGTTATAAAACGAGCTCACAAAAAAGCCAAGCATTGCTTGGCTTTTTGTTTTTCGACATTAAACAATTATTTTTTAACCGCAAACACACCTTCAAACTCTGCAACTACATTGTCACCATCATAAATAGTAACAGGCACAATATAGGTTGCTTTACCGTCGGTTTCTAAATCGCTTAACTTGCCCTTACATGTTTGTATATCAACACAACCACGTGGGTCTGTAGTAAGCGGTTTTAAGTACTTAATGTTAGCATCGGCCAATACAATATTACCTTCAAGCCCAGCTTCTTTAAGTGCTAAGTACGTAGCGCCCCAACCTGTTAGCGTGGCCAAGCTATAAATAGACCCTGCAAACATCGTGTTATGTAGGTTTAAGTTAGCGTCAAGGTCGGCACTGGTTGTAAATTGCCAATCGGTATAGCTTTCTACCTTAATGCCCATCGCGTCACTAATTGGAATAGACTCACGCCATATATTTTGTAGTACTTGCGTCCAATTAGGGTGGCGGAACCAACCTGGTTCACATGGCTTTTGCTTTACCATTTTAAAGTGTTGAACATCACCATACGCTAAATGCGCTTTTTCTTTTAATTCATAACCGTGGCGCTTATAAAACTCAAGTGCTCGTTCGCGTGCAAACAATACAAGTTCACCGGCATTTTGAACCCATGCAATTTTTTCAAGCTCGTGCAGTAAGCGACTACCAATATGCTGGTTACGATTACCCTCAGCAACTGCCATATAACGCACTTGTGCTTGCTCATGATTGTTAAAGTGCAAACGTGCTACGCCTAGCACTTCACCTTCTTTATTTTTTATAAAGCGATGCTCAGAATCTTGTTCCATATCGTCTTGTTCAGAGCCACGAGGCTCGCCCCAAGGCGCGCGTAATACCTGCCAACGCAATTGATAATACGCTTGCCAATCTTCGCTACTTTGTGGGGTGCTTACCTGAAACATACATACTCCTGTTGTTATATAAGCCGCAAATAAAAGTCAAAAAAGGCTACGGCGTTATACTAATCGTATTGGTTATCTACCAAGCTAAAAAAATAAAATAATTAAATTGATTGGTATTATTATGGCAAATACCATACTCCATCCTAAAAAAACTGCAAATACGACTTTGGTGATGCCTGCAAAATAACGTAAAAAATAATAGCAAAGGGCATTGCGCTTTAACGTTGCTAGTTTATGCTGAGAATATGACTGAAAAAATCAATTATATAAATTCACTGACGGGTTTGCTAAGCGATCAATTTATTGAAAATAGCCACAGCATTGGTCAGTTAATATATTGGCATAAATGCAGTGGTGATCACATTCAAGTACGTGAGCACGAGCAGTTACGCTGGTTACTTATTAACGACACCCTTCAATCTGTTATTGATTTAAATAATCCGAGCTTATTACTTTTTCCGCATTTATTGTACTTAGATAAGCATTGGCAAACTCTTAAGCCGCCACAAAATGTGTTAGAACTTGGCCTTGGCGGTGGAGCAATTCGTAATTATTTACAGTATAAATACCCTAAAGCACAAATAACATCGGTTGAAAAAAACGCCGATATTATTGATTGCTATACCCAGTTTTTTTCGTCAAATAAAAATGAGCAACTGCTTTGCGCCGATGCGCAACAGGTTTTAAAAAGTGCGCTAAATGTTGATTGGGTTATTCTAGATTTATTTAGCCAAATAGATGCACCTCGATTTTTATTTGAAGAGGCATTTTATAAAAAAATCTACTCGGCTTTAAATAACAACGGCGTGCTATTTATTAACTTTTTATCGCAGCATGAGTCGCAATTAAAGCAACTTCAGCAGCTATTACTCGATGTATTTGGTTGTAATGTTAGCCCGCAAAAAATTACGGGCTATGTAAATCATATTGTCGTGGTAACCAAAAACTTAAACAGATAAGTTAAACGTAACGGGCCCATCGTTACACAAGCTTACTTGCATATCGGCACCAAACTCACCTGTGGCTATTGTAAGCCCCAACTCTTTAGCTTGAGCTACAAAGTATTCGTAAAGCTCGTTAGCTTGGCTTGGCGTTGCCGCAGATGAAAAACTAGGGCGCATACCCTTTTTAGTGTCAGCCGCTAGCGTAAATTGCGAAACCACAAGTAACTCACCTTTAATATCTTTAAGGCTTAAGTTCATTTTGTCGTTTTCGTCAGTAAAAATACGATAATTACTTACTTTGTGTAAAAGTTTGTCAGATGTTTGCTTGTCGTCGTGTTTTTCGACACCTAATAGCAACAATATACCATTGCCAATCTCGCCTACTACTTGGTTATTAATTTCTACTTTGGCATACTTTACACGCTGTATTAAACCTTGCATTTAAACTGTATCCTTTAGTGCTGGTTCATCATCTTCTAGTTCAAGCTCAGGTGTTTCTGGAATATCATTTGGGCTAATGCACGCTGTAAATTCAGCGCCAAGCAAAACAACTACCCACGACAAATACACCCATACAAACAAAATAGGAATGGTAGCTACTGCGCCGTAAATAACTTCGTACGACGGAAAATGGCTAATATAAAGTGCAAATCCTTTTTTAGTCAGCTCAAATAAAAGTGCCGCAAAAAAAGCGCCAGGTATTGCCGCTCTAAACGACACGCGCGTATTAGGCACTAAGGTGTAGAGCATAATAAAGCCCACCATCGAAATCCCGTACGGCAATAACTTTAACAAAAATCCGCTAAACCCAGGAATACCCTGATCAGCAAACGATACCAACGATACAATGTAAGAGGTAACACCAATACTGGCACCGAGCAGCATAGGCCCTAAGCTCAAAACCATCCAGTACACAGCAAATGAGATCATCATTGGGCGTTTTTTCTTAATTCGCCAAATTCGGTTTAATGTGGCGTCTACATTGCGTATTAACAGTAAGGCTATTGCAGCTAAAAAACCAATACCTACTGCCGTCATTTGGTTGGCATTGCCCGCAAAGGAGCTAATGTGCTCTCTAATAACATCGGTAGAAGTAGGGACAAAGTTGGTAAACAAAAAGCTCTCAATTTCCATGCGAGTAGATTCAAAGCCCGGAAAAGCCGAAAATATAGCAACACCCACCGCAATTAATGGCACTAACGACAGAAGTGTCACGTAAGCAAGGTAACCTGCATTAACCGTTATTTGATCGTCTATACAACGATTGAAATACTGCATCCACCAACCAGGTTGCTGGCGTATAAAGGACTTAACTTGCTGTTTGTAATGTGAGAGCTTATCATTCATACAATTGACTTGTGCTTATATAGTTTTGATTATAATAACAATCAGCGCCATAATTTACAGCACTAACGCACGTAAACAGGAATTCAAATGAAAAAACAAACATTACTCAGTGTTTCAATGCTTGTAGTAACACTTACTTTAACTGGCTGCCAATCAGCTTATTACTCTGCAATGGAAAAAGTGGGTGTTCATAAACGCGATATTCTTATTGACCGCGTAGAAGAAACCAAAGACTCTCAAGAAGAGTCACAAGAAGAATTTAAATCGGCACTAGAGCGCTTAACGACTCTAATCGATTTTAATGGTGGCGAATTACAAGACACTTATAATCAGTTAAACGACGATTACGAGTCGAGCTTAAATGCCGCTAACGAAGTCTCAACTAACATCAATAAGGTAGAAGACGTGGCAGAAGCGCTATTTGATGAATGGGGCGATGAGTTGGAGCAATACAAAAGCGCATCACTTAAGCGTGAAAGCAGCAAAAAGCTAGCCGCGACTAAGCGTCAATTTGATCAGCTATTACGCTCAATGCGCAGCGCAGAGAGTAAAATGGAGCCAGTATTAACTTCGCTTCATGATAACGTTTTATACTTAAAGCATAACTTAAATGCACAAGCGGTATCGGCTATTAAAGATGAATTCACTAACCTTAAGCGCGATATTCAATTGTTGATGAACGACATGAACAAATCGATTGCTGATTCAAACAAATTTATTGAACAAATGAACAGCGCTGGCTAATTATTTGTTACTTAAACAAGCCTGCTCAATTGCAGGCTTTTTTATGTTAAAGGGAATGCTAAAAGGGATTTACAATGAAACGCTTTTTAATCGCAACAACGCTCTTATGTATATTAACGGCCTGCGGTGCACCTAATAATATTAATCATATATCCAGCCCCGACTCAGTTGTTGTTATTAATGATAAGAATGGTCGTTATAAAAATTTATACACAGGTGAAAAAACATATCCCACTACCTGTACTGAAAACTGCTACCCAGCCCACCCAGACTTACTATGCAAAACCGGCAGCGAAAACTGCCAGTACCAAGGCCAGCAAACTAAACCACAGCTTAGCACTGGCTATACCGTACGCTGGCTTGGTCACGCTAGTTTTGTAATTAACACCCCAAATGGTCAAAGTGTGCTGTTTGATCCGGTAAAAAATCAGTTTGATTCTCCAGTCGCACTTGGCTTTAAACTCGGCGGTGGTATTTATCGTAAAGCAGGCGCTTGGCCTAGTGAGCAAGAACTGGAAAATATTGATGCTGTAATGTATTCGCATATTCATTACGATCACTTTAATAAGGCCGACATACAAAGCATTGGCAATAAACCTCGCTATTTAACACCACTCGGTATGGCCGACAACTTTCCTACCGGTGGTTTTAATATTAGCGAAATGCCGTGGTATTCAACAACCAACATTGACGACTTAGTTATTAATGCCGTGCCAGCTCATCATTTTAGCGCTCGTGTATTGGTGCCCTTTATTTACGAAGATAACAATAAAGACTTATGGAATGGCTGGCTGCTTGAACAAAACGGCAGTACCTTATTTTTTGCAGGCGATACGGGCTACTCAAAACACTTTAAAGACATACAGCAAAAATATGGCGATATAGATGTGTGCTTAATACCAATCGCATCTTACTACAGTAAAGAAAGTGGTAAATTTTATCGTTACGTTCACACCACACCAGAGGATGCGCTCAACGCAGCACAAGAGCTTAACTGCAAAGTAATGATACCGTGGGGATACGGTAACTCAAGTTGGAAAATGGGTGACCACAGCAGTCATTCAGCCTTACTGCGCTTATTGCATATGTACACTAAAATGGATTCAAAAGTACCGCTGTATATTTTAAACGAAGGCGAAAGTATTTCACTATAACTATTTACTTAGCTGTTTTAAGATTGTTATTACATTAAGACAAATCCACAATAAAATTGAGAAATTAATGAAAAAATTAGCACTCGCCTTAAGCTTTTTATTAAGCACGCCAGCAATGGCTATTGATGTTGAACATACATCAACTCCAATTACTATTGATGGCGTATCAGAAAGTGCGTGGGATAAAGCCGCTTGGCACGATATGCCTTATTTAATGGATGGCACACTGCCATCAAACGATGCCGACTTTAAAGGGCGTTATCGCTTACTGTGGGATCAAAACTATTTATACCTACAAGCCGATATTGTGGATGACGTTTTAATAGATACACACGCCGATCCAACGTATAAATATTGGGATGACGATGCGCTTGAAGTATTTATTGATAGCGATGCATCAGGTGGTAATCATCAATTTAATCACACCGCTTTGGCATACCATATTGGCCTTGATAACCAAGCCGCCGATTACGGACCTGATAAAAAAGCCCATTTGTATACCGACCACCTAGTTAGTAATTGGAAGCGCAATACCACCACGCCTTTTAACATTACCTGGGAAGTAGCGATAAAACTCTACCCGAATGATTATAAAGAAGGTGCTAAAAATACCCCAATTACACTTAGCGAAAAGCAGGTAATCGGATTTATGCTAGCGTATTGCGATAACGATGGCAGTGACGTGCGCGAGCACTTTATGGGCTCACACGAAGTACAACCAGTAAATGGCGACAGAAACCGTGGCTTTATAGATGCAGATGTATTTGGCAAAATCACCCTACTCCCTAAAAAGTAAGTTACTCCCACCAATAAAATAATTAAGTAGGTTGGGTTGAGCGCAGCGAAACCCAACGAAAAAAATCCCCTACCAACAAACATGGGGGTTTTGCATTATCGATTGCTTAAATAAAGATCAAAGTAAAAATATTACCTACTTGACCTGTAACAATATTAATTTTGAGTTTTTTCTAGATCCACTATCCAATGATTATTTTCAAAGTCTTTTTTTTCCGACTCATCAAACTCAAATACTCTTTTAAAAATACTGTTCAAGTCAAATAGGAATTGTCCTTTATCTAAAACTTCTAACCTTGCTTGAATATTTTTTTCCCAGCCGTTGTCGTTTGTATTTAGAAGCACTTTCTCAGCATTAGAGTGAGCAAGAGTATTCCTCAAGTTAATTATTTTACTTATTTTTTCATTAGTCTCTTTATCAAGATCTATATCCAATTTTAACTTTATATAATCTCTCCATTTATCTCTAACCCTCAAATTTTTAAGTCGATTGCTTAACTTCAAATACCTTGCGCCATAATAATTAATATATGCTTCTAATGTGAGCGCAGCATATAAAACGAAAGAATTTGAATAAAATATGAAAGAGTGAATATGCAATCTATCTTCTTTACTTAACTGACCTGACCTCTCCCTAGCTTCTTTATATTTAGGATACGCTGCTTGTATTGAAAAAAAACAGTCTACCGTGAAATTGTAATACAGTTCATATTGCTTCTCTAAAATATATTTTTCACCATCATCGTTTTTAAGTAATATTCCAGTATGCATAGTTAATTCCTTTTTACATTTTCCAATTTATTTAATATTCAAAATAGCACTCATTTAAATTTAAATAAATGAATCTCACCCACAAAAAAGCCGCTGTATTTTTCAATACAGCGGCTTTTAAAATCATAATTCTAAATTAATAGATTATGCTTTAGGTCCACGACCTGCACGTTTACGTTCGTTTTCTGTAAGGTAACGCTTACGAATACGAATGTTTAGTGGAGTTACTTCAACTAGCTCGTCATCATCGATGAACTCAAGCGCTTGCTCAAGTGAGTAGTTAAGGTGTGGAGAAAGCGTTTGCGCTTCATCAGTACCAGATGCACGTACGTTAGTTAACTGCTTGCCTTTAAGGGCGTTAACTGTAAGGTCGTTATCACGGTTATGAATACCGATAACCATACCTTCGTATACTTCAACACCGTGACCGATGAATAAACGGCCGCGTTCTTGTAAGTTGAATAATGCGTTAGTAAGTGCTTTACCAGTTGCATTTGCAATCATTACGCCGTTCTTACGAACACCGATGTCGCCACCTTTGTGAGGACCGTAATGATCGAACGTATGGTACATAAGACCAGAACCCGAAGTAAGCGTCATGAAATCAGTTTGGAAACCAATTAAACCACGGCTAGGGATCATGAAATCTAAACGCATACGGCCTTTGCCATCTGGAGTCATGTTAGTAAGCTCACCTTTACGTAGGCCAACTTGTTCCATAACAGAACCCTGATGCTCGTCTTGACAGTCAATAGTAACTGTTTCAAACGGTTCTTCTAGAACGCCATCTACAGTACGTAAGATAACTTCCGGACGAGAAACTGAAAGCTCGTAACCTTCACGACGCATGTTCTCGATTAAGATACCTAGGTGTAATTCACCACGACCAGAAACACGGAAGCTATCTGGGCTACCAGTATCTTCAACGCGAAGTGCTACGTTGTGTACTAATTCTTTGTCTAAACGTTCACGGATATTACGTGACGTTACAAACTTACCTTCTTTACCACAGAAAGGTGAGTTATTTACAGAGAATGTCATTGTTACAGTTGGCTCATCAACACTTAGTGGTGGTAATGCTTCAACGTTTCCTGGGAAACAAACTGTATCAGAAATCTTAAGCTCACCAATACCTGTTACAGTTACGATGTTACCAGCGTAAGCTCTATCAGTTTCGATACGTTCAAGACCTAGGTAGCTTTGTACTGCGCCAATTTTACCATTACGTGTAGTGCCATCAGCACTGATAATAGTAACTTGTTGGTTAGGAGCAACAGAACCACGTTTAATACGACCAATACCAACTACACCAACATAAGAGTTGTAATCTAGTTGAGAAATTTGCATTTGGAAGTCACCTTCAGGATCTGCATCCGGTGGTGATACTTCGTCAACGATCATCTTGAACATAGGTTCCATGTTGTCTGATGGCTCGTCTAAATCTAGTGTTGCCCAGCCGTTGATAGCTGAAGCGTAGATTACTTTAAAATCTAACTGTTCGTCAGTTGCGCCAAGGTTGTCGAATAAATCAAAGATTTGATCCATAACCCAATCAGGACGTGAACCTGGCTTATCAATTTTATTGATAACTACGATTGGCTTTAAGCCTTGCGCGAATGCCTTTTGCGTAACGAAACGCGTTTGTGGCATTGGACCTTCTTGAGCATCAACAAGTAATAATACTGAGTCAGCCATCGAAAGTACGCGTTCAACTTCACCACCGAAATCGGCGTGTCCCGGAGTATCTACGATATTGATATGGTAGTCGTTCCAAGAGATGGCTGTGTTTTTAGCCAAAATGGTAATACCACGTTCTTTCTCAATGTCGTTTGAGTCCATCACGCGCTCTTCGTTACCGCCGCGTGTTTCTAATGTACCTGATTGCTCAAGTAGTTTGTCAACCAGAGTTGTTTTACCGTGGTCAACGTGCGCGATAATCGCTATATTTCTTAACTTTTCGATGCTCATATATTTACTCAGAGAAATTAAATTCTCAATGATCCTGCAAGATCTACGCACTCATCCACGCTTTCGCGAGATGTCCCAGCATAGGATTTAAAAGGGCGCATATTATCCCTCATTAATGACATGGATGAAAGTTTATCCAATACATATTTTAAAACTTTCTCAATACTTTTACTAAGTATCTGTTTTATATATGACAATTATATGAATTAAATTTCAATATTTTTTTGAAAAACAGCCTTTTTGACTATTTTTCCGATCTTTTTGTTACTCTTTTGCATTTAGGTTATGCTAATTTCAGCTGATTAAATTAACAACAAATTACGCTCTGTAAATTTTGCACCGAAATGGAACATTTACGCACCAACATGGTGCGTTTGTATATTCCATTTTGATGCAATGATATTTTTTTAATTTATAAACAGCCAGTTACAATAATGGCACAAAATCAGCTTAGTAAATATCAAAGCAATTATGCAGCAATAACAAAACCCAATAGTTGGAGGACACATGTCACAATCGGTTTTAGATTTTATTAAAGAAAATGACGTCAAGTTCATTGATTTACGCTTTACTGACACTAAGGGTAAAGAACAACATGTATCGATTCCTCATCACCAAGTTGATGAAGATTTTTTCGAAGACGGTAAAATGTTCGACGGTTCTTCAATTGCAGGCTGGAAAGGCATAAACGAATCAGACATGGTATTAATGCCAGTTCCTGAGTCAATCAAACTAGACCCTTTCACTGAAGAAGCGACATTAATTTTACGTTGTGACGTAGTAGAGCCTTCTACACTACAAGGCTATGAGCGCGACCCGCGTTCTGTTGCTAAGCGTGCTGAAGATTACATGCGTTCTACAGGCATTGCAGACACTGTTTTATTTGGCCCTGAGCCAGAGTTTTTCGTATTTGACGATGTTAAATACAAATCAGATATGTCTGGTTCTATGTACAAAATTGATTCTAAGCAAGCTGCTTGGAACTCAGATAAAGAATATGCAGATGGCAACACTGGTCACCGTCCAGGTGTTAAAGGCGGTTACTTCCCAGTTGCTCCAGTTGATGACTTCCAAGATTGGCGTTCAGCTACGTGTCTAGTTCTAGAAGAAATGGGGCAAGTAGTAGAAGCACATCACCACGAAGTAGCAACAGCAGGTCAAAACGAAATCGCTACTCGCTTTAATACAATGGTATTAAAAGCGGATGAAATTCAAGAAATGAAATATGTTATCCATAACATGGCTCACTTATACGGTAAAACAGCAACGTTTATGCCTAAGCCAGTTGTTGGTGATAACGGTTCTGGTATGCATTGTCACCAGTCTTTAGCTAAAGACGGTGTTAACCTTTTTGCTGGCGATAAGTACGGCGGTCTTTCTGAAGATGCACTTTACTACATTGGCGGTATCATTAAGCATGCTAAAGCAATTAACGCTTTCGCAAATGCGTCTACTAACTCGTACAAACGTTTAGTACCAGGTTTTGAAGCACCCGTTATGCTTGCATACTCTGCACGTAACCGTTCTGCATCAATCCGTATCCCAGTGGTTCCATCTGAAAAAGGTCGTCGTATTGAAGTACGCTTCCCGGATCCAACTGCTAACCCATACCTTGCTTTCTCAGCAATGCTTATGGCTGGCCTTGATGGTATCAAAAACAAGATCCATCCTGGCGATGCTATGGATAAAGATTTATACGACTTACCAGCTGAAGAAGCAGCAGAAATTCCAACTGTTGCAGCATCACTTGACGAAGCACTATCTGCACTTAGCGCAGACCGTGAATTCTTAACTCAAGGTGGCGTATTCACTGATGACTTAATCGATGCTTACATCGAACTTAAGTCTAAAGAAGTTGAAAAGCTTAACATGACAACTCACCCAGTTGAGTTTGAAATGTACTACAGCTGTTAATTAAGCTGTAAAAAATATGTGTGTTCTCAAGCCCGCTTTGCGGGCTTTTTTAATGGTAAAATTAGTCAATCTCCACTAAAGTTAAGTTACCGATAAAAATGCAGGGCTGCAGAGTGAATAACAAGATTTTATTACTATTAATTACTTTAGGATTAAGTAATTATGGTTATGCCGGTGAAACAAAAATATACGCTTGGAAAGATAAAAATGGCGTATTAGTGTTCTCAGACACCCCTCATAAAGGGGCCCAAGAGGTAAAGCTCACCAGCCAAGATCTTAATATGCCTGCCACAAATACTGACATTTTTGACGAGCAACCTCAGCCTCAACAAGCGGCCTTTAGTATTGCTATTTCCTCACCTGATCATAACCAGACTATTCGTGAAAATACCGGCACTGTGTATGTAACTAGCCGAATAAAACCACGCTTTGAAACTGGTTTTACTATACAACTTTTTATTGATGGTAAAGCACACGGCCCAGCCAGTGACAGCTCAACCTTTGCAATTAGAGATGTAGAACGTGGTCAGCACACACTACAATTAAAGCTTTTTAATAGTAAAAACCAAGTTATTGCTACAAGCGAACCCTGCATATTTTTTATGCACCGAAAAGGGCTAAACCTAGGTAACTAAATTGGGGCATTACTAAACGTGCAGCAGTGTATTTAACCATATAACTTGCTTGCAAACATCCACGCACTAAAATGGTGCAGCTATGATTAATAATAAAAACTTTAGCCCTGAGCTACTCGATGCCATTTGGCAAAATCAAACAACCGCTATCATGCTACTTGATAAAAACTTCACCGTTGTATATGCCAACACCAGTACCAGCGAGCTGCTTGGCCTTGGTAATAAGCGCTTGTTAGAACAACCGTTTGATAGCCTTTTTAACTACCATTCAATCGATTTACAGCGTATAGAACAATACTCATTAGTTGAAGGCGTAGATTGCCAGCAGCATAGAGCTGACGTGGTTTTTAGCGATTCTCGCCATGCAAAAGTAGCCGTAAGTACACGACAAATTAAGTTTAATGGCTCGCTTTATATTTTATTTGAGTGGCGCCAAACCGATGACGAAATTAAGCACGACCAAGCGTCTAATCAAATGCATCAATATCAAGCTGCCCGAAACCTAATTAGAGGCTTAGCTCACGAAATTAAAAATCCTTTAGGTGGAATTCGCGGAGCGGCGCAGTTATTGCAGTATGAGGTTGATCAACAAGAAAGAGATCAATGTGCTGAGCTCATCATTGAGCAAGCCGACCGATTACGCGAACTAGTAGATAGGCTTTTGGGGCCCAATCAACTTCCGCAAAAATCGTATGGCAATATACATCAATCACTTGAATCAGTTGCAAGGCTAAGTACGTTAGATAATTGTTCTAACATTAGCTTAGTTAAAGATTACGACCCAAGTATTCCTGATGTATACATTGATCAAGGCAAAATTCAGCAAGTGGTATTAAACATTGTTCGAAATGCCCAACAGGCGCTTGTAGATGGCGGTGAAATAACAATAAAAACCCGCATTAATCATCAGCATCGTCGCCCAGGTAAAGCACCTAAAAAAGCCTTGTTGATCCAAATATCTGATAACGGACCAGGTATTGATCCCAGTGTACGCGAAACACTGTTCTACCCTATGATCACCAATAAAGAAGGTGGCTCTGGGTTAGGACTCTCAATAGCGCAAACACTGATAGATCAACATGATGGCTATATAGAATGTGATAGCTGGCCTGGACATACTGAATTTAATATCTATCTGCCCTTTGCAGATTAATGTTTGGAGTTTGCATGAAAACAGTTTGGCTTGTAGATGATGATGCTTCTATTCGATTTGTACTTGAAAAAGCACTAACCCGTGCAGGGTTTAACACAGAGAGCTTTGCTAATGCGCAAGATGTACTAAGCGCACTAAAGTTTAGCCAACCTACTGTTTTAGTTTCTGACGTACGAATGCCTGGTATGGATGGTATGGCGTTGCTTGAACTTATTGCAGAGCAAAACCCTGGGCTGCCGGTTATTATAATGACTGCGCACTCAGATTTAGACTCAGCTGTAAATGCATTCCAAAAAGGTGCTTTTGAATACCTTGCTAAGCCGTTTGATTTAAACGAAGCAGTGGCGCTAGTCGAAAGCGCATGCAGAGCAAACTCCACTAAAAAAACTAAGCGAAAGCAAGCTCCACCAAAAAGTGCCCACATAATTGGTGAAGCGCCCGCAATGCAAGAAGTGTTTAGAGCGATAGGTAAACTATCGGCCTCTAGCATGAGCGTATTAATAAATGGCGAATCTGGAACAGGTAAAGAACTTGTCGCCAGTGCGCTGCACAATCATAGCCCACGTAAAGAAAATCAATTTATTGCACTTAACATGGCAGCCATTCCAAAAGAGCTTGTTGAGTCAGAGTTATTTGGCCACGAAAAAGGCGCATTTACGGGCGCCGACAGCGTGCGTAAAGGCCGCTTTGAGCAAGCCAATGGCGGCACACTATTTTTAGATGAAATTGGTGATATGCCACTTGATGTACAAACACGTTTATTACGCGTTCTTGCCGATGGTGAGTTTTATCGCGTTGGTGGCCATCAAAGTATAAAAGTAGATGTGCGTATTATTGCGGCTACGCACCAAAACCTTGAAGATTTAGTTAAACAGGGCAAGTTTAGGGATGATTTATTTCATCGTCTTAATGTTGTGCGCCTACGTTTACCTGCTCTTCGAGAGCGTACTGAAGATATAGAAAGCTTATCGCAACACTTTTTACATAAAAGCGCTAAAGAGCTACAAGTAGAAAGCAAAGTGCTGAGCCCTAAGGCAACTGAGCAATTACGCTTATTTAATTGGCCAGGCAATGTACGCCAATTAGAAAACACCTGTCGCTGGCTTACTGTAATGGCACCGGGTGAGCTTGTAAGCGAGCAAGACTTACCGCCGGAGATTCTGGATGCTTCGCCAACCCAGGAAGAAGGTGATTGGCTAGATGCGTTTCAGCAATGGCTTAATCAAGAGCTTAAACAAGGCAAAGAAAATATTTGGCCTGACATTCAAGCCCAGCTAGAAACTCGCTTAATTAAAACCGCACTGGCTAATTGTTCTGGTCATAAGCAAGATGCTGCTATAAAAATTGGTTGGGGACGCAACACGTTGACCCGAAAATTAAAAGAGCGCAATATTAGCTGATTAAACGCTTTTAACACATTTGGTTATTGATGAAGCTAATCGAACATATTCCATTATTCAAACAAATGGAAATTATAAACAGGCTGCACTTTTTTAAAGAATTCACGCTCAGCGAGCGCCAAGTCTTATTAGAGTCGTTCGGCCTGTTATATTTAGTAAGCCAGCATCAATTTTTATTTAAGCAATACGATAACGACAAACGTTTGTACATTGTACTTAGCGGCGCGTTATTAGTATTTAAGCATAACCATTTGCTAGAACTTGGCACTATTGAGCCCGGTGAATTTATAGGTGAAGGTGCCTTCATAAATAACCGAGAGCGTAGTACCAGTGCTCGCGCTAAAACCGACAGTATAGTCCTCGCTATTACCCCTGAAGCACTCACCCGCTTACCTAATGTTATCCGCGAAAAAATTAAAGACCGAATTATAGAAGGTATGAGTCTGCGCATTGCCAAACTAAGCGAGCATATAGAAACTCACGGTTAACTCTATCACTCAGTCCATATAAACAATTTGTAGTGAACAGTTAAGCCAATCTGGTTTGTTTAAATATGCATTGTAAATAAAAGTATCTGACGGCTTTTGACCAAAGGGTGTGCTTATTTTAGGCGTAGTATGCGTGTACGATTGCGATGTGTTTTGATAATGAATAACCAAGTAGGGTTCAAAAAGCTCCCAATCCAACATCACTTTAACACCCGTTGGTAATGTAAATTGCGTCTTTTTTTCGTCAAATGAAACGCGCATATTATTATATTTATCGTTTAAGCAGCCCGTTGTAAGCATAATACTTGGCATACTTAGCTCGGTACTTTGTGAAGC
>NZ_PJBR01000030.1:0-37127 GCF_002863625.1 Pseudoalteromonas sp. MelDa3
TTTTTTTTAAGTTAAAAAAATAAAAAACACCTCATTTACTTTACTAACAAAATAACAAACAAACCGGCTAAATAGTCGTTACTTAATAGCGCTATCAGAAATAACGGTTTATTTATTAGTAAATTAGATTAAACTTGTAAAATAAAGATTATATTTTGAGCCGTTATGCTATCAGCTTTCTTCATTACAGACCAAGACCCAAGCCTAATACTTAACGGGGTTTACGATCCCCTTCTAGTGTCAATGTCTGTATTAATAGCCATTTTTGCTGCTTTTTTTACTACAAAGCTCATTGATTTAGCAAAAGAAACTAAATTCCCTCGTTATCAGCGTTTGGCAAATATAACTGCAGCAACTGTATTTTCTTCTGGTATCTGGAGTATGCACTTTATAGGTATGCTAGCTTTTTCGCTATGTACTAATATTAGCTACGATCCAACAATCACACTACTTTCTTTTATTCCTGCATTACTTGCTTGTCAGTACGCTGTATCAATGCTTGTAAATAGTAATGGAAACTTTAGAGTACTTAGCATTTGTTCCATTTTATTAGGGGCTGGTATTGGTACAATGCATTACAGCGGTATGGCTGCAATGGAGCTTGCTCCCATGTTACGTTATGACCCACTAACATTTGGCCTATCAATTTTAGTTGCCGTCGCTCTTTCGTTTATAGCATTATATAGTCGCTTTAATCTTGATAAGTTCTTTCCAAAGCTATCACACCTACAAAACCGAGCCATCAGCGCTATAATATTAGGCCTTGCTGTGGCTGCTATGCATTACATGGGAATGGCATCTACACGCTTTGTCGCAACATCTCCTCTTTTATATGACGACGTAAATGCTTCTGCTGGGCTCACCTTTATAGCTATTGCAGTCGCTACTGCCACGGTTGCTATTACAAGTGTAGTAGCGGTGCTAAACGGTATGGTCAGATATAAAATGTTGCTAGAAGAAAAGTCTGCCGACGAGTCACGACTAAATGCAATTCTAGGCACAGCAATCGATGGTATTGTAACAATAGATCATACTGGTATTATTTTGAGCTTTAATGAGTCAGCTAGCAAAATTTTTGGTTGGCATGAAAATGAAGTACAAAATCATAATATTAAAATGCTAATGGATGATGCTATCGCGACACATCACGACAGCTATCTTTTACATGCTAAAAATGTTGATTTAGGTAAAGTAATTGGTGTTAACCGTGAAATTTTTGCTAAACACAAAAACGGCCACTTATTTCCTATACGATTAGGCGTCGGTGAAGTTAATCAACCAGGGCAAGACCCTCTTTACGTGGGCTTTATTACAGACTTAACAGAGCAACGCGCTTTACAAAAAAGTCTTGAAGAAAAAGAACAAAAGTACCGCTCCTTGATGGATAACATGCCAGGCGTTGCTTTTAGATGCCAATTTGATGATAACTGGACCATGCTTTTTATTAGTCCAAGCATCAACGAATTAACTGGCTATAACCCGAATGAATTTACTGAACACTGCATTGAATTTAACGATTTGATTTTAAAGTCTGATCAGCAGCCTATTGTAGATGCCGTAACAAAAGCAGTAGAAGAAAAACGCCAGTATTCAATCGAATACAGGATTCGCCACAGAAACGGTAATATCTTATGGCTTTTAGATAAAGGCAGCATCGACTTTGATACCCAAGGTCAAGCAAAGTGGATTGATGGTGTTTTAGTTGATATTACTGAACGCAAAGAATATGAAGAAAAACTAGAGCAAGCTAAGTTTAAAGCTGAAGAAGCTGCTTATGCAAAGCAATCTTTTATGGCTAATATGAGCCATGAAATACGCACCCCAATGAATTCTATAATAGGTTTTAGCGATCTATTAATGGACACCCCACTTGATCAAGAACAACAAAAACATTTAGTGACCGTAAATAATGCAGCGCGTTCATTACTTAGATTATTAAATGAAATTCTCGATTCCGCAAAACTAGAGCGCGGTAAGCTCACTATTGAGCCAATACACTTTAGTTTAAAGCCAGTAATAGACAGTATTATTTCTACTTTTTGGTTAGAAGCTAAAAAGAAAGATTTAGAACTTAAACTTCATATTAAAGAATCAGTAAGTGCTACTTATTACGGTGACCCAGATCGACTCAGGCAAGTACTTACTAATTTAATTGGTAACGCTATTAAGTTCACCGAAAAAGGCTCTATTACCGTAACTGTTGGCATGACACAAAATCAGCATCTGTTTTTTGAAGTACAAGATACAGGTATTGGTATTGCAAAAGATCGTATTCAAGCAGTGTTTCAACCTTTTGAGCAAGCCGATGGTACTACTACACGCCGCTTTGGTGGCACAGGTCTTGGTACAACCATAAGCAAACAACTGGTAGAACTTATGGGTGGAACAATAAACTTGGTAAGCGAATTAGGTAGAGGCACCTGCTTTTACTTTTCATTGCCGCTTGCTATAGGTGACGAAACTAAAATAGATCATTTTGATGGTCTACACACCCAGTTACCAGCTCTTAGAATATTGGTAGTTGACGATATTGAACAAAATACAGAACTACTTTCTTTGCTCCTTTCGCGCGACCAGCATGCCGTTACCAAGGCATCAAACGGGCTCGAGGCGATAAAAGTATTTGAAGAACAAGACTTTGATGTCATTTTAATGGATATACATATGCCATTGTGTGATGGCATACAGGCAACGCAAAAAATAAGAGCAATAGAAAACCAAAGACAAATTAAGTACACACCAATTATCGCGCTCACAGCCAGTGTATTACAACAAGATAAGCTTACGGCTAAAAAAGCAGGCATGAATGGCTTTGCAAATAAACCCGTCGATATAAATCAGCTAAACCAAGAAATAGCACAAGTGCTTGGTCTTGGTATTGCAAAAGAAATGGTTATATCGCAAAGCGATCCTAAAGCGCAGCATATAGATTTTGAAAAAGGGTTAGCCCTTTGGGGTTCTAAATGTAAGCAACTTACAGAGATTACTAAATTTATTAGTGACAGTAATAAACGGTTCGAAACATTATTCAGTGATAAATTATCAAATATAAAAGATGTCGATAGCACCATTCACACACTTAAAGGTGTTGCTGGTAACTTAGGCCTAATAACATTAATGAAGTTATTAACCGATTTAGAGCAAAAACAAAGTGACGCTAAAGTTATTAGTACTTTAGACGATATAAAAAACGAGCTACTTGTCATCTCACAACTGCTGTCATCTAATACTTGCGATAAGCCAAGTAGTAAGCCTGAAGATAATAGTTCTGACACGCTATCAATTGATGAAATTAAGTCACTGTGTAAGACGCTTTATCAAGATGCACAAAACGCAGAGCTAAATGATGAGCTATTAGCAAAGCTGCAACGCGGCGCACCTGCTAACTGTCAAGATGATGTTGATGCTATAGCCGAGGCCTTTGATGAATTTGATTTTGATAAAGCACACGTAATACTAGAAACCTTACTTGAAAAACTAACAAACAATGAGTATTAATTAATGGATTTTACAACAGATAGGCCACGAGTATTAATTGTTGACGATGAGCCTGCAAATCTAAAAGTAATGCGCGAAGTGTTAGGTAATCAATATCGTATGTCGTTTGCTAAATCGGGTGATGCCGCATTGGCACTACTTGAAAAAGAACTACCAAAGCTAATTTTGCTCGACATAATGATGCCAGATATGAATGGGTTTGAAGTCTGCCAGCGGGTAAAAAACAATCCTAAAACGTCTCATATCCCCATTATTTTTGTGACAGCTTTGGGGGACGAAAATGATGAATTTAAAGGTTTTGAACTTGGTGCCGTAGATTATATTACTAAGCCAATAAGCCCTGCTATTGTAAGAGCTAGAGTTAAAACTCACTTATCGCTAGTGCAAGCTGAGCAATTAAAACAAGCACATGTAGATTTAGTACAACGCCTAGGCCGTGCTGCTGAATATAAAGATACTGACACTGGCGAACATATAGTGCGTATGAGCCAATACAGCAAAGTATTAGCATTAGCGCTAGGTATGGATGAGCAAAGTGCAGAGCTTTTACGTCAAGCCGCCCCAATGCACGATGTTGGGAAAATAGGTATCCCTGATGCTATCTTACTAAAGCCAGGAAAGTTAACTTCTGAAGAGTTTGAACATATGAAGAAACACGCCATAATTGGTGCACAAATATTAGCAAATTCTTCATCGCCATTATTACAACTCGCTCATAAACTTGCTATTGAACACCACGAAAAATGGGATGGTTCAGGCTATCCTAACGGGATCAAAGGCGAAGAAATATCAATTGAAGGTAGAATTGTTGCCGTTGCTGACGTTTTTGATGCTCTGACTTCAAAACGCCCTTATAAAGAGGCATGGAGTGTAGAGAAAACAATTTTGCATATGCAAGAGCAAGCAGGAGCTCATTTTGATCCCGCTCTAATCGAACTATTTGTGAAAAACTTAGACGATATTCTTGCTATAAAAAATGCAAATCAAGAAAGCTAATTCTTTTTAGCGCTGTGAGAGCCAAGCTCAACATTTGGATAGTAAGACTTTATATAACGATAGTCATGTGAGGTAATTTCATGGCTATTACCGCTTTCATCTTTAAAGTACATAGAAAACGTTACACCATGATCCGCTAGCACTGCTTTTATGTTTAAACCCTCAAGATGATTACGCCATTGAATAAATTGATCCCCTGAGGCCAAAAATGCAATCCCTTTACTACGCCCCTCACCTTCAAAAAGTGCTAAACGAGTTGTTGAACTAGTATCTTCAAGTGTTAAAGGGCCGCGTCCGTCCTCACCCCAAAAGGCAAGCTCGGGTACTACACTAAAACCTAAAACACGCTCATACCACTTAACGGCATCAACCAAGTTATCAACATTTAAATGGCAATGATCAATCCCAGATAACTTAGGTATGCTTGTATTATTCACGTTACTCACCTATTTCTGACTTTAATTGCTCTAAAAATTCATGCATGTACGTTGTACGCCTGTTCGCTTCTGCTTTAGCAGATGGCGTATTCATGCTATCGGCAATATGTAATAACTTTATAAAAAAGTGATCAAGCGTGTATGTTTTATCATCAGCCTCGCGTTCAACACAAAAAGGGTCATTTGGGTTATACAATAACCGAGAAATTGATCCGCCTACTTTCATACAGCGACTCACCCCAATAGCGCCCAATGCATCCATTCTGTCAGCATCTTGTACTATTTGCGCTTCAACTGTTTTAATTTTTATATTTGCGCTGAAACTATGAGCGGCAATGGCATGATGAATCTCATCAAAAAGTGACTCGTCATAATTAATAGATTTTAAAAATTCCAATGCCTTATCGGCTGCCATAGTAGAGGCTTTTGCGCGATCAGGGTGATTTTTAGCAACTGCCACGCAATCGTGCATCCACGCTGCAGGTAATACCACCGACATGTTTGCCTGCTCTGCATTACATAGCTGTATCGCAACACGTACCACGCGTTCTATGTGAGTAATATCGTGAGCTACATCGGCATGCACTAAAGAAGTTATAAATTCTCTACATTGTGAATTAAGTATTTTTAAATCGGGGCTTAAAACGGCGTCAGGCACTATTAGGTTCCAAAAGCTAATGAATCGGTAAATTATCCGTACTTTACCGTGCTTTATGCCCCCCTTGCAAAACATTCATTGTATGTTGCTCCTTGCTTGACTAAAATACAGCGCTTATTTATTACTACTGAGAAGCCTTATGTCATCTGCCGTTTACCTACAAGCTGGTCGCGATAAATCATTAAAAAGAAAACACCCTTGGTTATTTTCAAAAGCCATCAAAAAAATTAAAGGTAAACCTGGATTAGGCGACACAGTAACGATTCACGATAGCGAAGGTAAGTTTTTAGCAACTGCTGCTTACAGCCCTCACTCACAAATTCGCGCACGTGTTTGGAGCTTTGACGAAAAAGAAGTAATCGATCAAAACTTTTTTGAACGCCGTTTACGTCGCTCATTAGAAGCACGTAGCCAAGTAATAGAAGAAGGCGGATTAACAGGGTTTCGATTATGTGCTGCGGAGTCTGATTACTTACCAGGCGTTACAATCGATAAGTTTGATAATGTATTAGTGTGTCAGTTACTAAGTGCGGGTGCCGAGCGTCATAAAGGCGAGATTGTTGGCGCGTTGATGTCTATTTTCCCAGGTTCTAGCATATACGAGCGCTCAGACGTAGAAGTACGCACTAAAGAAGGCTTAGAGCCAATAAAAGGCGCTCTTTGGGGTAATGAACCAACACAGCCGGTACTTATTGAGGAAAACGGTTTTAAAATTGAAGTCGATATAATTGATGGACATAAAACGGGCTTTTATTTAGATCAACGCGATAGCCGCGCCGCACTTGAGCGTTTTTCAAAGGATAAAACGGTACTTAACTGTTTTAGTTATACAGGTACATTTTCGTTGTACGCCCTGCGTGGTGGATGTGAGCATGTAACTAACGTAGACGTATCTCAACCCGCTTTAGATACAGCAAAACGTAATGTTGAGCATAATAACTTAGATTTAAATAAAGTAAGTTTTGTTAAGCAGGATGTATTTAAGTTACTACGCCAATACCGCGACGAAGGCAGACAGTTTGATACCATCGTAATGGACCCACCAAAGTTTGCTGATAATAAAGCGCAGCTAACCGGTGCGTGTCGTGGTTATAAAGATATCAATATGATTGCCATGCAAATACTAAAACCAGGTGGAACATTACTAACGTTCTCATGCTCTGGTTTAATGGAACAAAACTTATTTCAAAAAGTAGTAGCCGATGCAGCACTTGATGCAGGTAAAGACCTACTTATAATGGAGCGATTAAACCAGGCAGCTGATCACCCAATCGCTGGCAGCTACCCTGAAGGCTTTTATTTAAAAGGCTTAATCTGTAAGGTTTTTTAATATCTACTATTGAGTTTAACTGGATTCAAGTTAGTTAAACTGAATGATTTCAAGACCTGCTGTTACCGTGCCATCATCTTCTTTGCTGGCACGTATTACTTTTGCTGTTGCATTTAAAGGCGCAATACTTGGGTGAGTCGAATCAATGTTCACCGTCAGTAATGTATTAGGTTCAAGTAATTCATCTAAATGAATTGATAAACCTGTTGCACTTAAATCCACGCACTCTGCGGCAAAACTTAAACCCGCTATGGGTTCTATCGTTGTTAAATTTGCAGGTGTATTGATCTGCATGCGTCTAAAATTTCGCTTATCATCAGTAAACATACGTTACCTCTAAAAAACCGTGTTAATTTCTTCCAACAAAGCACCCACTGAAAATGGCTTTACAACATATGCGTTACAACCAGCGTCAAACCCTGCTTGTTTTTCAGATGGAGACTCTAGGCCCGATACCATAACAACAGGAATATTTTTTGTTTCAGGTGTGTGTTTTAGCATTCGGCATGTATCATAACCATCAAGACCAGGCATACAAACATCAAGCAAAATTATATCTGGCGGACTCGCAATTGCCGATGCAAGACAGCTTTGCCCTGAATCTGCATAACTAACATCAAATTTCGACGCGAGTGCTGCTTTGAGCATTTCAAAATTAAAATACTCGTCGTCTACCACTAAAAGTCGCTTTGTTTTATGTTCAATCGATGAGGACATAACTATGTCACTTCCTTTTCAAAACAAAAATAAATCCTCCTATTAAGGTACTAAGCTTAATAGAAAATGCAAGTTTTATTCTATCTCTTTTATCGCATTAAGTACTCGCTTAGCCGAAATTGGGTAAGGAGTTCCAAGCGTTTGAGCAAATAGCGACACTCTAAGCTCTTGTTGCATCCAAAAAATAGCGGTTACTTCTTGTGGAATAGGCAAGCCTTTAGGCGTTTTATTAACTACTTTTTTGTACTCTTGAGCAACTTTATCCAGCTCTAGTACGCATAACCTATCACGATTTGGATCCACAGGCAGCTTCTCTAAACGTTTTTGAATCGCTTTTAAATAACGAATTAAATCCGTTATTTTATCTGCGCCATGCGCGCTCACAAAACCTTTAAATATAAGTGACTCAAGCTGTGATTTTATATCGCCATGCGCGGTTATCATGGTTAAATCAACGCGCCCTTTCATTTTTTTATGCAGTGCGTGCGCAATACTTAATACTTGCTCAACTTGCGTTGCAATCGATACAACGGCATCACCGAGCTCACCTCGTATTTGCTCTTTTACCGTTTCAAATGCTTTTTCATCGCGTATATCGCCGTGTTTCACTAATAAGCTATCAACACCTGCGGCAATACAGTCATCAATTAAATCAGCTATTTTACCAAATGGATTAAAGTACAAACCCAGCTTTGCCTTATTCGGTAAGTTTTGTTGTAAGTACTTAATTGGCGACGGCACATTTAACAATACTAAACGGCGCAAACCTTGTTGATGCGCTTGCTGCGCTTTTGCTTCACTATCAAAAAGCTCCACTGCAGCGGCTGATTTTTTATCCACCAGCGCAGGGTATGCTTTTATTTCGTATTGACCTTGTTTTTTAACATATGACGCTGGCAGCTCACCAAAATCCCATTGTGTTAGGTCTGATTTTTCAATGCCTTTATCGGCTACTTTAGACAGTGTTTCGGTTACTTCACCTTGCAGCTCTGCTTTAAGTTTGGCTAAATCAAGTCCACGAGCAAGTAACTTATCGTGTTCATCACGTACTTCAAACTGCAATCGTAAATGCGGTGCAAGCGCGGTTAAATCCCACGCCTCCATATCAACTCTCACACCTGTCATTCTTAATAAACGCGTAGCTAAAGCATCAATTAAGCTACCTTGCATTGGCTCAATAGCTGCAAGTACTGCATCTGCGTAATTTGGTGCTGGCACAAAATTACGGCGAAGCGATTTAGGCAATGACTTTATAAGCCCACTTATTAGCTCATGTCTAAATGCAGGTATGTGCCAGTCAAAACCACTCTCTTGTACTTGATTCAACAGCGCTACCGGTATTTGTACCGCAACACCATCAACCGCTTGTCCTGGGTCAAAATGATAAGCAAGCGGCAATATAATATTGTCTTGCTGCCATGTGTCCGGGTAATCAAACTCAGTGATATTACTTGCGCCGTGCTGCATTAATTCTTCACGGGTCATGTGTAAGTAATGTTTATTTTGTTGTTTTTGTGTTTTATACCATTTTAAAAATGCAGCGCGGTTATTAATTTCTTTGGGTATTTTTTTATCGTAAAACTCAAATAACGTTTGCTCATCAACTAAAATATCACGGCGACGCGACTTATTTTCCAGAACTTGAATATCTTCTATTAGCTCACGGTTAAACGCTAAAAAGCTCTCATTTAAACCCAGCTCTTGCTCAACTAATGCGGTGCGCACAAAAAGCTCTCGACTCACTTTAGGGTCAATATTGCTATAAACACAGCGGCGTTTATTTACAACGAGTAGGCCGTACAAAGTTTGCTGCTCAAACGCGATTACCGCACCTGGCTTTTTCTCCCAATGAGGTTCTGTATAGCTACGTTTTACTAAATGCTGTGCTAATGGTTCTACCCAGTTAATGTCTATTTTTGCATTTGTGCGGGCATATAATTTACTGGTTTCTACCAGCTCTGCCGACATAATCCATTTAGGGCTCTTTTTAAATAAACCTGAACCCGGAAAAATATGAAACTGACTATTACGTGCACCTTTGTATATTTGCTTCTCATCTTTAAAGCCAATATGGCTCAGCATTCCGCTTAATAACGCTTTATGAACAAGTTCGCCATCAGCCGCTTGGCTGGTTGCTTTCATGCCCATTTCGTTACACACAGTACTTATTTGATAAACAATATCTTGCCACTCACGCAAGCGCATATAGGCTAGGAAATCTTTTTGACACAGCTTTCTAAACTGGCCGTTAGTCAGCTCGCTTTGCTGCTCTTCTAAGTAATTCCATAAGTTCAAAAAAGCGATAAAGTCTGAATCTGGGTCGTCAAAGCGACCGTGCTTTTCATTGGCTGCAGCACGTTTTTCTTGCGGGCGTTCGCGTGGATCTTGAATCGACAGCGCCGCCACAATAACAATCACTTCACGCAATGCGCCAAGTTTGTGAGCTGTGAGCACCATTTTAGCTAAACGAGGGTCTACCGGTAATCGGCTGAGTTCTCTACCTGAAGCGGTTAAACTCGTTTTACTATCACGTTTGTCTGGTTTTACTGCTTGTAGTTCTTCTAATAACGATAAACCATCACTTATATTACGGCTATCTGGTGCTTGCACAAACGGAAATTGCGCCATATCACCAAGCCCGAGTGCCAACATTTGCAAAATAACTGAGGCAAGATTAGTACGCAGTATTTCAGGGTCGGTAAACTCTGGGCGCGATAAAAAATCATCCTCAGAGTACAAGCGAATACAAATACCCGCTTCAACACGTCCACAACGACCCATACGCTGATTAGCACTTGCTTGCGATATAGGTTCTATTGGCAGGCGCTGAACTTTTGTACGATAACTGTAGCGGCTTATACGCGCAGTACCTGGATCTATTACATAACGAATACCAGGCACGGTTAGTGACGTTTCGGCTACGTTGGTCGATAAAATAATATGACGACGAGAATGTGGCGCAAATATACGGTTTTGCTCTGCGTTAGATAAGCGCGAGTAAAGTGGTAATACATCGGTGTGTTTTAAATTACGCTTGCTAAGTGCATCAGCGGTATCGCGTATTTCACGCTCACCGTTTAAAAATATCAGTATGTCGCCAGGACCTTCCGCGCACAGTTCGTCAACAGCATCAAAAATACCTTGTAGCTGATCGCCCTCGGCTTCCATATCTTCTTTATTAATATCGGCCGTTGGGTTGTAACGCACATCAACAGGGAAAGTACGACCCGATACTTCTATAATGGGCGCATCATCAAAATGCTTTGAAAAGCGCTCAGGATCGATGGTTGCAGACGTAATTATTATTTTTAAATCGGGACGTTTTGGAAGTAGGTTTTTTAAGTAACCCAAAATAAAGTCGATGTTTAAACTACGCTCGTGCGCTTCATCTATAATTATGGTGTCGTATTGGTTTAAAAAACGGTCTTGCTGAATTTCTGCCAATAAAATACCGTCAGTCATGAGTTTAACGTACGTATTATTAGAAACCTGATCGCTAAAACGAATTTTAAAACCGACTTGCTGACCAAGTTCGCACTTCATTTCTTCAGCAATACGGTTAGCCACCGTTCGCGCTGCTAATCGGCGTGGTTGAGTATGGCCTATTAAGCCATCAACACCACGGCCAAGCTCTAAACACATTTTAGGTATTTGAGTTGTTTTACCTGAGCCCGTCTCACCTGCAATAATAACCACTTGGTTATTTGCAATGGCGTCTTTAATTGTTTCCTTTTTTTGACTTACTGGCAATTGCTCAGGGTAAGTCACTTTAGGAAGGCCCGCTAAGCGTTTATCACGTAATTCTTGGCTACGGGTTATATCAGCCGCTATTTTTTCAAGCGCGTTGGCATGCTTGTTTTCATCTGTTATTTTTTTTACGCCATGTAAGCGTTTTTTGAAAATGAATTGATCTTTTTTCAAGCACGTTTTTAGCTCGCCAAACAACTGACCTAGGTTTACCACCCGCATACCTTATAAAATTAGTTAAAGAGCCATAATTGTATCAAATTAAACGGCCGGGGTTAATCCTACAAAATGCATAACACGGGGTTGTTTGTTATATAAACGCTGCGATTCACCTAAACTGCGAATAATAAATCTATCTCAAGCAGTTATTTTCAGCGCTAACTGCACTGAAAATAACTGGCTAGCAATAAATGAATTAAAATATCATTGTGGTTCAATATGTTAGTAAATCTCTTAACCAGAGTTGAGGTTAATTAAATTACTTTGGCTTATTCGTCGTTAAAAATGCCCACGTAGGTCGCTTGCGTATTCGATTTACTTGCCCGATACATGCCAGAGGTATTAAACGGCAAGCTAATATTCCCCTTAGTATCAATAATAATAACGCCACCAGTGCCACCAATTGGCTTAAGCACACCGTTTATAACTTCATCTCCAGCTTCAGCTATGGTTTTACCTTGATACTTAACACGCGCACATATATCGCTCGCTACGTTATAGCGAATAAAATATTCACCGTGCCCTGTTGCCGATACTGCGCACGATTCGTTTTCAGCAAATGTCCCAGCACCAATTACCGGCGCGTCACCTACACGGCCATAACGTTTTGCCGTCATACCACCTGTGGATGTACCTGCCGCTAAATTACCGTTTTTATCAAGCGCCACTGCGCCAACCGTGCCCATTTTGTAAGAGTTAGGCAATGCTTTGTGCGCGGCTTGGTACTCTTTACTGGTTGCTTTGGCTTTATCTAATTTTTGTTTTGCTTTTAAAAGCGCTTTGTAACGAGGCTCGGTATCAAATAAGTTATTTTCGACAAGTTCAACACCTTGCTCTTTAGCAAACTCCTCAGCGCCTTGCCCACTAAGCATTACGTGTACAGAGTTGTTCATGACCAAACGCGCTAATTTAATCGGGCTCTCAATATGCTTTACACCCGCAACGGCACCTGCTTCACGGTTTCGACCATCCATTATGGATGCATCAAGCTCATGCCCGCCATCGTAAGTGTATACCGCTCCACGCCCTGCATTAAAATAAGGCGATTGCTCTAATACTGTAATTGCCGCAGTTACCGCATCTAAACTTTCACCGCCTTGGTGCAATACTTTATAACCTGTCTCTACGGCCTCTGTTAATTTAGCGCGGTACTGCTTTTCTTGAGCGGGTGTAAATCGTGCTTTTTCTATTGTCCCTGCCCCACCATGAATCGCAATGGCAAAAGGAGTCTCTGCAGCGAATACGCTATTACTTAAAGCAAAAAGGCTGCTCGCAAAAATTGCTAATAAGGGTGTTTTCATAATGAGTTCTTTTATGGGAAAGTTATAAACTAATGTGAATGGTTGCGGGCTTAATTTCAACTAAAGTGAGTTTAATGGCATAAAAAAAGCGCCTTAAGGCGCTTTTTAAAATTTTACGTGTTTGTAATTAAGCTTGTTTAGCTTTTAAACGCGCTAAACGTGCTACTTGATGAGTAGACGTTAAGAAAGAATAAATTGGTGCTAAGTAACCACGTTTACGAAGCTCTAAGAAATCAGCATCGCTTAACTCGTTTAGCTTTTTCTCATCGATAAGGTAAATACCGTTGATGTCTTTTTTCTCGCCTTTAATGTCTACTGTTAGCGTTTGCGCAATTAGTAGCTCTTTATCAGCAAGGAATTTAGTGAACGCTTCAGTTACTTGAGAAAACTCAATGAAAGATACAAGCGCTTCTTTACGACGTTTTAGGTAATCTGTTTCTTCGCCGTTTTCAAATAATGCATTACCTTCGTCTTCACCAACAAGCGCACTTGCTTCGTCAATTACGATACCGTATTGATCTTGATCTGGGTGTTTAACTAAGCCCAGTGGGTAACGAGTAGATGCCATAGGTGCAAATGCTGCAGTCCATTTACCATCTTCTACAAAAAGGTTTTCGCCTGGCTCTAAGCCAAACATAGCAACAGCTTGAAAAGTGCCGCTTTCGTTGTTTTTAACGAATGACATTGGAAACTCGTTTGCTACGCGTGCAAACTCATGTGCAACTACTGGCACTAAATGTTGAGTTTTCATGAATTCTACATTGATGCCGTTTTGAATTTTAGTGTTGGCATGTTTTTCGTTGTGTAAAGGCTGTACTTGTTGCTCCGCCATGTTACTGCTCCGTTTATTTTAATTTATATGTTTCATTGTTAATACCTTTAGGCTAATGCTTTTGAGCTAAAAAAGGAAGGGAAACTTTTATGACAACGACCATGAAAAAATAAAATTTAACTAAATCTGAACGTTGCTAAAAAACATACAGCTCAAACTCATAAATTTTGTTCAAAAACAACACACTTCATGGTTGATTTTAATACAAACCAAAGTTATTCATTAACATTGGTTAACAGTTCAGGACTGTTTTTTTGCGGTGTTTAGGCTTAAATTTGAGCAAATAAAAAAGGCCGCTTATATAAGCGGCCTTTAAAAGTTAAATTAGCACCTAAATTAAGGCGCCCAATATACTTCAATATTTATACTTGGGTGATTAAGCACAGCGCGAAGTGGCATGTCATTAACATCGCCGCCCGCTTTTGCTTGCTTATAAACAGCGAGTTTTTCTTCACCGCTAATTAAAAGCTTAACCACTTTAGATTGCGCAATGGCATTTAACGTAAGCGTCATTCGCTCAGTAATACTACCCGTCACATCACTTTGTATCGCATTAATTGCACATACTGTTTGCTCAGTTGTTAAACCGTGCTCTAAACCTTCTGCATTTGGGAATAACGACGCTGTATGACCATCTGGGCCCATGCCTAGAATAGTTACATCGTATGGCGCTTTTAAAGCACTGTAAGCGGCTTCACACACATCACTGCCTTGCTGCGCGGTTGCAGCATCGTTTTTCATGGTTATAAAGTTTGCAGCACTGCCGTAGTTTTGTAATAACGTGCTTTTAATAAAAGCTTCGTTACTTTTTTCATGGCTTGGGTCTACCCAGCGTTCATCAACCATAGCAACATCAACATGTTGCCAATCTAAATCAAGCGTTGATAAATGCTTATAAGCTGGCGCAGGAGACGAGCCACCCGACACCATTAATACAGCACGGCCATCGTTTTTAATGCCATCACGTAGTGATTGCTCAAGCGTTGCAGAAAGCTCGGCTGTTAACGCGTCTTTATCGTCAAAAAATTTTTCAACTAGTGTTGCCATGCTTATACCTTATCGCCTGTGTTAAACCACACGTGGCTTTTTTCTGCCAATAGTTCATCAGCATCCTCAGGACCCCAGCTACCAGCACGGTAAAGTGCAGGCTTGCCTTTGTCTTGCCAACGGTCAATGATTGGATCAATCCATTTCCACGCTTGACGAACTTCATCACGGTGAATAAATAATGATGGGTTATTTGCAGCGGCATCAAGCATTAAACGCTTGTACGCATCTGAGTGAAAACCATTGCTGTAAGCTTGTGAAAGCTCAATATTCATTGTTACTGGCTCAAGTTGCATTTGAAGGTTATCAAGACGCTTAGACATAAGCGTTAGTTGAATTGTTTCCTCTGGTTGCAAACGAATAACAAGACGATTTGGCTCGATATTACCCACGTTATCTTCGTAGATATTGTGAGATACTTTTTTGTATTCAACCACAATTTCTGCACAGCGCTTAGCCATACGTTTACCCGTACGAAGGTAAAATGGAACACCCGCCCAGCGCCAGTTATCAATATGTGCACGAATAGCTACAAACGTTTCTGTTTTACTAGAACCTTCATTTAGCTCTTCTAAGTAACCCGGTACAATTTTACCGTTTAAGTCACCTGGTACGTATTGACCACGAACAATATTTTCATCAACATCACCACCTACTAGTGGGCGAAGTGCTTCTAATACTTTTAATTTTTCGTTACGAATACTGTTAGCGTTAAGTTTATTAGGCGACTCCATTGCAACTAAACAAAGTAGTTGTAATAAATGGTTTTGAACCATGTCACGAAGTGCACCGGCTTTATCGTAAAAACCAGCACGGCTTTCAAGACCAACAGTTTCTGATAAGCTAATTTGGATGTTATCAATAGATTTAGCATCCCACATATTTTCAAACAATGAGTTTGAAAAACGTAGCGCCATTAAGTTTTGTACTGTTTCTTTACCTAAGTAATGGTCAATACGGAAAATTTGCTCTTCATTAAAAAATTCCGCAATTTTTCCATTAATTGCTTCAGCAGAATCACCGCAATAACCAATAGGCTTTTCAACAACAACGCGTGATGTAGGTGTAATTAAACCTTTAGTCGATAATATTTCACAACATGTGCCGTAAACAGCAGGTGGAAGCGATAAATAAAACACGCGAGACTTAGTGCTTTCGTGCTCATCTAAAATGCCTTTTAGCACATCCCAGTTGTCATCTGCTTCTGTAACATTACTTACCACTGGCACTAAAAAAGTAGAAAATGCTTTCCAATCTTTAGCGTTAAACTCACCTTTGCTTAAAAATTCTTGTAATGCTTTATGCGCTGTTTCTATATATTCAGCACGTTTCGATTCTTCGCGCACTGTTGGTAGGATACGTGAGCCTTCAGGTAAGTTACCTTCTTGATATGCTCTGTACATTGCAGGTAGCAATTTGCGTAACGCAAGATCACCACCGCCCCCAAAAATTATAATATCAAAAGGATTAAGCATAGTTACTCTCTACGTTGTGATACCCAGTACACTTTATAAATGCGCGGGTATGCCTATTTATTGCTAGATTAGATGGCTTTTATAGCTGTATTTAAATAAAAGCCTGCTGAATTGTTCTGTATCGATGATTTATTATTATTTTTATCATTGCGCTTATTAAATGAGCCTTAGGGGCCCTGTATCTCCTCTCACAAAAATACAGACCCTAAGCACTCCAGCGCTACCCGTTCAAAGGTACTCGGTTTACTTACTTGCGTAAGCGAATTTTTTACTGCGTACGGTTTTGTTTGTAGTACGCCATTAAGCCGTTTGTAGAACTATCATGAGCGTGTTTCACGCTTTCATCAGTGAGTTCACTCTCAATTTTAGATGCTAAACCTTTACCCAGCTCTACACCCCATTGGTCAAACGAACATATTTCTAAAATAATGCCTTGGCAAAATATCTTATGCTCATACAGTGCAATTAAACGGCCCACTGTTTTAGCATCTACTGTATCTAATAGCATAGACGTTGTAGGACGATTGCCTTGATGAATTTTATGATTTAATAACTCATCAATCTCTGCTTGCGATTTACCCTTAGCGGTTAAATCAGCAGTAACTTGCGCTGCATCTACACCACTCATCATCGCTTCTGTTTGTGCAAAGAAGTTTGATAATAAAATATCGTGATGCTTATCAACATTCACTTGTGGTTTAACTGATGCAATAAAATCTGCAGGTACAATTACATTACCTTGGTGTAAACACTGATAAAACGCGTGCTGACCATTAATACCCGTCATACCCCAAATAATTGGAACTGTAGTATAAGGTACCGTTTCGCCGGCAAAGTTAACGTGTTTACCGTTACTTTCCATTTCGCCTTGCTGTAAATAAGCAGGCAACATATGCAGTGCTTGGTCGTACGGTAATATAGCTTGCGCTGTGTAGCCCAAAAAGCTCGTATTCCATACACTAAGCAATGCCATAATTAATGGTATATTTTGCTCAAACGGCGCAGATTTAAAGTGCTCGTCTATTTCAAACGCGCCTTCTAAAATTGCTTCAAAGGCGTCGTAGCCTAAATATAAAGCAATTGGTAAGCCTATCGCACTCCAAAGTGAAAAGCGACCGCCAACCCAATCCCACATAGTGAATACGTTTTCGTCGCTGATACCAAAGGCTGCCGTTTTTTCTAAATTTGTACTTACTGCAACAAAGTGTTTTGCAATTGTACTTTCATCTTTTGTTGTTTGTAAAAACCAGTCAACCGCTGTTTTAGCGTTTGTCATAGTTTCTGACGTAGTAAATGTTTTTGACGAAATAACAAATAATGTTGTTTCAGGGTCAATGGCTTTCAATATAGACGAAATCTGTACACCGTCAGCATTAGATACGTAATGAACATTTAACGTATCATCAGCAAGTGCTTTTAATGCCTCGGTTGCCATTTGTGGGCCAAGGTTAGAACCACCTACGCCAATACTTACAACATCTTTTACCGCTTTACCGGTATAGCCTAACCATTTACCGCTACGAACTTTTTCTACAAACACTTTAATTTTAGCTAATTCGTTGTCTACGGCTTGTGTTACGTTTTCGCCATCCACTATTAATGGAGTGTGAGCACGATTACGAAGTGCCGTATGTAGTACTGAGCGATCCTCGGTGATATTGATTTTTTCACCGCTAAACATTTTATCGCGCCACGATGCAATATCGCATTCTTTAGCAAGCGACATTAAGTTTGCAAAAACATCGTTATCAATAAGTTGCTTAGAATAGTCGAATAATACGCCAGGTACTTGAGTCGAAAACTGAGAAAAGCGCGTGTCATCTTGTGCAAATAACGTTTTCAGATGTGTTTGTTTCATCTTAGCTGCACTTTGTTCTAGTGCTTGCCAACTTGCTAGTTGCGTTCGGTTAGACATGGAAATATCCTCTAGTTTTTTCAATCAATTGATTTAAAAATGTTTTTTATAAAAGCAAAACTCTTAACACTGTTTATTTACACTAAAATAAAGCGCAGATAGTATAACTAAAAATGCAAAAAAAGTGCTGTTTTTATAATTTTAGATGCCGATGATAACGCAATTTTTAGCTTTTGACACCGGTATCATAAAAATTTTATAAATTAATTTACCCGCAATTTTAAAGGCAACGGGATTGCTTAATCAATCAAAATGAAATATTAATGTATTTTTATCAGCACAATAATTACTTTTTATAGTTATTCACTAATTATTAGGGCCTGTTTATCTTTCGAGGTTAAATTTGCAGCAGTGTGTTTGGTATTTAGGCAAGGCAGAGCCTATGTAGTGTGGTTATTCCCCATAAATAGGCGATAACGTGGAATAAATGCCAAACATGCGCTGCCCGAAGGGTTCTGCCTAGGGGCAATTTACTCTTTGTTACTCGGTTTTTACTTAGCCCACTAGGTTACAAACCTCACGCCGCGATTAAATAGCCCCTAGATTGAACAAATTTTAATCCTGAAAGGTCAACAGGCCCTAGGGCTTGTTTACCTTGCGAGCAAATAAACCTTAAAAACAAAAAAATCGGCCCTAAAGCCGATTTTGTATAAATTACAATCTTTGTTTAATTACTAAGCGCTAACCCGCCACTTAGGTTATAAACCGTTTTGTATCCTAGTTGCATTAAATTAGTTGCAGCAATTTTTGAGCGGTTACCACTACGGCATAATAAAATGTACTTGTTATTTTTGTTTAATTGCCCTTCAAATACCGCATTTGCCATTCTGCTAAGTGGTATATTTAATGTTTTTTCATCTAGCGTATTAAATAACTGAGCAACATTATTTGCTCCATGCTCATACGGCTCCCGAGTATCTATTAAATATGTATCGCTGGTGTTTAACATTACTTTAGCGTCATCAAAATTTAATTGCTGTGTATCAACCTCAGGTAACGCATTTACATAACCACACAATTGCGTATTATCTACTTGTTTTGAAGCGTCGTACTGCTGTTTTTGTATTGCAAATTCATCAACTGAAATACTGCCGCTCACTAACGCATCAAGAAGTGGCGTTTGGTTTTGCTGTACAGCCCAGTTCATGGCAAAACATTGTTGGTAATCGTGCCCTGAGCAAATAATGCTGGTGCTATTAAGTTGCTCGCTCATTGCTAAAATAGAGCGTGCCATTGCTTTTGCATCGCCGCCTATAAGCGATGTATTGCCAAGCCCTGCAGGCAGTATTAAATCACCACAAAAACAGTAACGCGTTTCGCCATTACTGTTTTTTAATAAATAACTTACACTTTCTTTGCTGTGCCCAGGTGTAACTACTTTTTCAAGTACGTCGTTTGCCAAGTTAATACTTGCTGTATTTAGCGGCCAACCTAGCGAATCAACCTCACCTTTTATAACTCTTGATGCAAGAACGCTGGTTAGTAAATTAGTCGCTGACTCTCGCTCTTGATGCAGATGAGTATTAAGCACCGCCGATATAGTTAAGTTTTGTGTATTAGCTATTTTTTCAAAGCGCGGAATAAGCTCAATAATAGGATCAATAATTACAGCGTATTTATCATCGCTTACATAAAGCCAACTACATGCACCTTGGTGCCTAAATTGAGTAAGGCCCAGTGCGCATACTTCTTGTTGTGGTGTGGTGCTGTCAGATACGATTAAACAGTTTGCCTGTAGTATTGCTTTAAGAGCGCGAATACGCACACAAGCATCATCAATATCGTGTTGTGTTGCAGCAGGTCCAAACGATAGCCTAATCGCGTTTTCGCTTTGCCACTTACTTGCACCCATTGCATCTAAAACAAAACTTGTTGATGCGCCTGTACTACAAGCCGAGCCTCCACTTACGCGAATGCCCGCAGCGTCAAATAAATCAATCACTTCTTTGCTCGTTAAATCGTTAACAGCAAAGTTAAGTGTGGTAGGCACGCTATAAGCAAAATCATGATTGAATGTAATATCGCCAAAGGTGTCTTTTATCGCGCTTTGTAACTGGCTTCGATAAGAATTAAGTACGCTAACAGACTTAAACGTGTTGTCTGATTTATCAAGCAACATACTAAATAGCTTATTTAACCCTGCAATACCGGGTAGATTTTCCGTGCCTGAGCGCATCCCACTTTCTTGACCGCCACCCGCTATAAAAGGTGTGTACGCACTGCCACTACGAATATATAAAAAGCCAATACCTTTAGGTGCATAAAGCTTATGCCCCGAAAAAGGTGCGTAATCTATTGTTGTGTCACTTAGTGCGAGCGCTTGCTTACCGAGCGCCTGCACGCAATCCACCATCCACGATACATTTTTATTACGGCTACGAATCACCTGCTCAATAGCGGGTAAATCTTGATATACACCGGTTTCGTTATTAACGGCCATGGTGCAAATCATCAAAGCGTTATCTATATGTTTAGCTATAAAATCTAAATCTAAAATACCGTTACTATCAACCGGAATAGCAAGCACTTCAGCATTAACGTCAAGTACGCTATTCCAGTGCTTAAGTGTATTTGGCACCGCTTTGTGCTCAGTAGCGCCATATAACAATACGGGGTTTTTAATCGGGTGTTTTTTAGCATCAATTAACGTAGAAACCACCGCAGTTTGAATGCCTTCTGTTGCGCCAGAAGTAAATAAAATATCGCCATTACTTGCGCCAATAACTGTGTGTGCTTTTTGACGTGTTTGTTCTAATAAATGCTTGGCTTGAATACCTGTAATGTGCGGGCTTGAAGGATTACCAAAACATATTTGCATGGTATGAGAAACAACATCAGCAATACAAGGCAACACAGGGGTCGTTGCGTTTGCATCAAGGTAAACTTGTTTTACTGGCTCATCGTGCAATAAAAACTCAGACATTAAAAAACGCACCTTATTACTAAAAAATATATCTTATTACCAATAGTACATAAATTTACAGATAATGAGTAATAATCAATTAGCACTAGAGGTGCGTTTACTATGCTTTTTTAGACTAAAAGTCTGTTTACTTAACTATTCACTGACCTCTTTACTTATCTCTTCATGCGTTGACGACCAAGCTGTTATTAGCGCTTTTACTAATGAAGCCAACGGGATGGCAAAAAATACGCCCCAAAATCCCCATAAGCCACCAAAAAATAATACCGCGACAATTATAAATACCGGATTTAAATCAACCGCCTCAGAAAATAATAGTGGCACAAGCACGTTGCCATCAAGCGCCTGAATAATTCCGTAAATAATTAAAATGGTCCAAAACTGTGTTTCTAATCCAAACTGAAACAGCGCAACTGCCGCTACCGGAATAGTGACGAGTGCCGCGCCAATAAATGGAATTAATACCGACAAGCCAACAAGCACACCAAGTAATGCGGCGTAGCGTAAATCTAAAACAGTAAATGCAATAAAAGACACACCACCAACAATTAAAATTTCAAACACTTTACCGCGAATGTAATTCATAATTTGTTGATTCATTTCATGCCACACTTGCAAAATTAAGCGTCGTTGCTGCGGGATCAGTTTAGCAATACTCCCCGTTAGCTCCAGCTTATCTTTAAGCATAAAAAACACCAGTAACGGCACAAGTACTAAATATATAAGCCATGCAACAACATCTTTTAATGACGTAAGTGAAAACGACAATACAGTTTGACCAAACTCAATGATTTTAGCTTCTACCGTTGCAACAATAGCTTGTACTTGATCTATGTTAATTAAACTTGGGTATTGTTCAGGTAAAGCCATTAAATAAGACTTCCCTTGCTCTAACATATGCGGGGTTTCTTGCACTAAGTTACTGGTTTGCTTCCAAAGCACTGGGCCAATAACCAAAATAAGGGTGAGCATAATGCTAATAAATATCAACATTACAATAATCGTTGCAGTAAAACGTTTTAAGCCAACGCGCTCTAAATGAACAACCGGCCAATCAAGTAAATAAGCAATAACCAATGCTACAAGCACAGGAACAATTAACGAGCCAAAAAAGTAAAGTAAGGCCACTGAGGCCAATAATAAAAATAATAAGGTAGACGAGTGAGGATCCGAGAACTTCCTTTCGTACCATGTTTTTACGTATTCAAACATGTAATGGCTCCACTAATAACAACCCACGTTGTTTATCAAAATTGTAACTATAAGCATTTTTTTGCAAAAAACGTTCAATATCGTTCGCACTTTCACCTTTATTAAGACTAAAAGTGATACGTTGTTTTGAAGATTGCGCACTTCGTAGCGCAAGTTTAAACTGCACAAATTGCTGAGGGCATTTAAACTCTTTTAAATCGCGCTCTACCATAACTACTTTATCCGTATAGTAAATGAATAATAAGTCGCATATTTACGGTCAATATACTTATATACCCAAACCGTTGTAACTTTTTGTTAAAACAATACCTGCAATAGTTTATCCTTATAACATAACTAGCAGTAAGGATAAGTTAATGCCTGGCACGCATAATAAAGCGCAACTACCCAGTAATCCAACACTCAAAGAGATTAATTGGTTTAAAAAGCAAATTAACTGGGGCGAACTACCTCCTTTTTATCACCTTGTTGCCTCATCAATAAGCGAATCAGAAGGGATTTTAGATCATGGATTCGATAATGCAGTTAAACAACTTATAGATAAACGCAATTGGAACTTAGATTTATTAGAAGGCCATGAAGACAGCCTTGGTGTAATACACACTAAACATAAGCCACGTATTGCGCTGCACCAAGTTTTTACCGACAGAGGCTTTGAGCTATGGGCACAGCCTTATGCTAAAGATGTTATTGTTGATCAATACATAAAAAATAATCGCTTTATGGAGTTTAGAGTGTGGGATCCGCATTCAATGAAAAACCTGATCAGAATAAGTCAGTTACATAAGTTTATTGGCTTTTATTTTGAACGGGGCGACAAAGCAGATAAAGCCATTATTTTACATGCACATAAAGTAGTACATAAAATTATTACTTTTTTGCAGCGAGAATTGAACGTTGTAAAGCTTGATGGAGTCACAATAAAAGAACTATACCAATTGTGCGAAAAAGACAGCCGTGCAAGCAGTGACGAAATAGACATAGCCAAAATTGCAATTGGCGAACAAATTAACAAGGAATAAAATGCAGCTAAAATCAGCATTTATCACTTTATGCAGTGCCGCGCTTACGTTTAGCTTATTAGTAAGCGAACCTTTAAAAGCGCAAACCAATTTTACACTTCCTGATTTAGGAACATCTGCATTACAAGCACTGCCACTTGAAAAAGAACAAGCTATTGGCGAAGTAATGATGATGCAAATACGAGGATCATCACCAGTTATAAACGACCCTGTGCTAGATGAATACCTCACAACTATTGGCCGTAAACTTGTTGCTAATGCTAACGATGTACGTTTTCCGTTTTCGTTTTTTTGGATAAATAACTCAGAAATAAATGCCTTCGCCTTTTACGGTGGACACGTGGGTGTGCATACAGGGTTAATAGCTCAAGCCGATAACGAGAGCCAGTTTGCTTCGGTACTTGGTCACGAAATTGCTCACGTAACACAGCGCCACTTAGCACGTAGAATACAGCAGCAACAAGATAACAGCGCGCTGACAATTGCCGGTATGATTGCAGGTATATTAGCAACCGTTGTTGCACCCGACGCGGGTATTGCCATTATATCAGCCAGCCAAACACAATCAGCTTTTAGCCAGTTAACACATAGCCGCTCAGCTGAGCAAGAAGCTGACCGCATAGGCATGCAAACACTTAATAATGCAGGATTTGATCCCCGTGCATCGAGTGAGTTTTTAACTAAACTTGCAGCGCAAATTCGCTATAAATACAAGCCACCAGCATTTTTGCTAACTCACCCATTACCAGAGAGTCGTGTATCAGATGTACGTTTGCGTGCAGAGCAATTTCCTGTGCGCCTTATGAATGCGAGCCTTGAGTTTAATTTAGCAAAAAGTCGAGTGCTTGCCCGCTATGACAACAAACCAGAAAACGCAGAAGATCTATTTCGAAAGCTACTGCGCGAAAACACCTACAACAACACTGCATTAAAGTATGGCTTAGCCATAAGCTTGCTTGATCAAAAAAAGCTTGATGAAGCAGCGCCAATATTAGACGAGCTTTTAAAAAACGATCCTAAAAACTTATTTTATATAGATACCCATACCGATTTACTTATTGCACAAAAAAAGGCAGACGAAGCCGTTAAGTTTTTAGCGGATTTAAATCAGTATCGCCCTAATAATCAGGTAATTACACTTAACTATGCCAACTCAGCACTTGAAGCTGAGCAATATGAGCTTGCTGAAAATATTTTAAAGAGTTTTTTACTCGAAAAGCCAGATCATAACTTAGGCAAACAACTCCTTGCAGACGCGTATAAAAAACAAGATAAATTAGCCTCTTATCACGAAGCTAACGCCGATGTATTAGCGCAATATGGTGCTTATTTGAAAGCCGCAGACGAAGTACAAAAAGCACTAAACTTTGTAGAGCCTACTCAACTTGTAAAGCAACAACGTTTAAAAGCACTACTTACCCAGTATCGACTTTTACAAAAAGAGCTTGCAAGACTTTAAGTCTGCAAGCGCTTACCCTAAAATAGACGCAATTCACACTTTGGAATCATTTTATGTCTGTTACTATTTACCACAACCCACGTTGTTCTAAATCACGCGAAACGCTAGCACTACTGCAAAGTAAAGCAATAGAGCCAAGTGTTGTAGAGTATTTAAAAACGCCTCTTACACACGAGCAAATTTCAACGCTTGTAATCCAACTTGGTTTTTCATCCGTACGTGAATTAATGCGCACAAAAGAAGATGACTACAAAGCGCTTAATTTAAAAGATGAAAGCAGTGAATCAGCATTAATAGATGCCATGGTACAAAATCCAAAACTAATTGAACGCCCTATTGTAGTGAATAACAATAAAGCAGCGATTGGTCGTCCACCAGAAAACGTACTAAGCGTTTTATAATGAGTGCAACCATAGTGGTGCTTTATCACTCAAGCCATGGCTCCGTTGAAGCAATGGCTCACGAAATAGCAGAGTCGATAGAGCAACAAGGCGCTACAGCACTGCTTCGCACCTTTGTGGCTAAAAATGCGCACGACATTGTGATCACCAAAGATGATTTAATAAATTGCGATGGTTTGGCATTTGGTACACCAACCCGATTTGGCATGATGGCCTCTCAAGCTAAAAGCTTTTGGGAAACCACCAGCGACTTATGGTTAAAAGGTCAGTTAATAGATAAGCCAGCGTGTGTGTTTTCGTCATCAAGCAGTATGCATGGTGGTAATGAAGCAACCTTACTTAACTTATCTCTGCCACTATTACACCACGGTATGATGCTACTGGGCGTGCCGTACGATGTACCCGAACTACTTGCAACACAAACAGGTGGAACACCATACGGTGCAACACACGTTGCTGGCAGCGCTAATAGTGCACAGCTAAGCAAAGACGAAATTAAAATATGCCAAAGCGTTGGTAAACGCCTTACTCACATTGCGAGAAAACTTAAATGAATACAGCTGACAACCCAGCTAAAAAGCCGATTACAGTAAAGTTTCAGCGTGCCGCACTATTTGGCTATGTAGGTTTACTTGTTCTTATTCCACTGTGGATGTATTTTGTGCCACCTCTAAGTGGTAATGCGAGTTTAGTGTCTTTATTTTTGCCTATTATTCCGTTACTACTGCCGTTAAGAGGCATAATTAAAGACAGTACATACACTTATGCGTGGGCTAACTTTGTTGTAATGCTGTATTTTATTCACGGGCTTACCATGCTGTGGGCAGCGCCAGATGAGTTAATTTGGGTATTGCTAGAGCTTGTGTTTGCCTCTTCAATGTTTATTGGTTGTACTTACTACGCAAGACATCGCGGACAAGAACAAGGTTTAAAAATCCGTAAGCTTAAAGAAGAACTAGCTGAAGAAAAAGCAGCAAATGAGCACGGTAAATAAGGCTTAACCATAAACGGTTATAAATACAAAAAACGCGCTTAAATTGCTTTAAGCGCGTTTTTTATTAGCTGTTTAAAAGTGACTAAACTAAATCACTTAAGGCAGCTAGCACCACAATACTCGCCAACCCTATTTGAGCAATTAAGCTAATAAACGAAAAGCCTCTAAGCACAAATAAACCCCAAGGGTGTTTAATATGTGGATATAACGCACAGCGTTTTAAAGTGGTCGCAAAGAAAAAACAAATCACTGCCGCCATAGTTAAACTCAGCGTCAGCTCACTTTTAATAGAGAGTGTTTCATCAAAAAAGAAGAACAACTGCAAAGGCAGCAATATAGTGACAATAGCGTGCAGCACATGTACTTTTTTTATGCGATCGAACTGCCCTTCCGGCGAAAGCTCTTTAATACCAAAGTCACGCTCTAAGCATTTAACTAAGTTATTAGCTTTAATACTAACCGCCAAACGGTAACAACTTAAACCTTCTTTATTGCGCGCTCTAAAGTTATAGCCCGCTTTAATAAGCAGCACCATTAACGATTCATTTTTAGCAAATACAGCGTAATGAAGTGCTGTGTTACCTAAATTATCAACCGCTTTTTTGTCTTGCTTTGCAAGTAGCGTTTCAACCACATTTACAAAGCCTTTTTCGGCGGCCCACATAAAAGCTGTTTTATTGTTTTCATCAGCAAGAACACCCGTAGCGCCTTGCTCAATAAAACGCATTGCCATTGTTTGCTTGGCTGTTTTTTTACGTAGGTGCGTTAATAATGCTTTTTCTAGCAGTACAACAGAGTCAACATCAGGAGAAACCTGTGTAAGCAACGTAAAATAGTCTTTACCCGCTGCTACTTTTTCGCTGGCAAGTTCAGAAAGAGTATCTAAGTCAGCAATAGACTCTGGAATAAACGCACTTAAGCGCTCTCTAAAATCAACTTCTTTCCAAAGGGCTAATGTATCTTTTGCCGAAAGTTTACTTTTATTATTTAGCGCATGCTCAATTAACGTGAAATAGCGTTTACTAAAAAACAAATCGACTAAAGACAGTGGCGTATCTATGGTATTTTGTGCAGCCACGCTTGCGTATTTTTCAAGGCGCTGGCATAGCATAAGCACTAAGCTTTCAGGGGTGTATTCATTATCGTAGTAATGGCTTTTAACCGCACTAATATACGCTTGTGCGTCTTCGTCATATTCAGAGATATGTTGAAAGTAACATTCTTCAAATGGTTCTAGTGGGGTTAGCCATGCCAAATAATAAATAGGCGGTAACACGGTGGTGCATACACCATCGTCTTCATTTGTAGAACGACAAGCAGGCCAAGCTTCCAAAGCATCTAAAATAAAGGCACCGTTTTGTTCTACCAGTCCTTTAATAAGTAATGGGTATTCCTTTGGCCAAATCAGTACATTTTCCATTAAAACAACACAACTCCAGTGTGGCTTGGGGGTGGTAAGTTATATCAGTTTTTAGCTGACACCACGCTTAATCAAAGTGTCGATATTCTAGCACACCTTTGTTTTGCTGCTAGCGCAAAATTACGCAATAACAACAATCCTTTACTTACAAATATAAAAACGGCCAAGTACATAAGTAATTGGCCGTTTTTGAGGTTGGAGTTGGGCTTAATCAGAGCCAGACAAATAGTCTATTTACCTTTTAACTCGCTAATAACTTGATCTAAACCCACTTCAGAAATACGTTGAATAATCTCTTTTTGCTTAGCACTTAATAGTGAAATGCCTTCGGCAACAATATCGTATACTTTCCACTCATCATTTTTACCTAAACGAAGCTTAAAACTTAAGTCGATTGTAGGCGCATTTGGCTCAATAATTTGTGTATTAACTGTTGCGTACTCAGAGTCACTTTTTGCGTTATTACGCTCAAATACTACTTTTTGACCTGTGTACTTCATTAGTGCACCAGCGTATGTGCCTGTTAAGTAATGCTCTACTGCATCTATAAATTGAACAGCCTGTTCGCGCTCAATGCCTTTAATGTGCTTACCTAATAATTTAAACGACACAAACTTAACATCAATATGTGGCATTAAACGTTTTTCAACAATGGCAGCCATCGCTTCTTTGCTTGCTGTGCCTTTTGAATTTACTTGGCCAATGTCTGCAAATAGCTTATCGGCTACTGATTCAAGTAACTGATCTGGCGATTGCTGAGTTTGTGCAAATAACGAACTACTAAAAAAAGCAGTGGCTAAAACGAATAGTTTAAAGAGTTTCATAATTGTATATGTCTGTGTGATTAAGATGGCTGTAATTTACGCGAACTATACGCAATAAAAAAGGCACAAATAAGCAACTTATTAATGCCCAAATCGCACCAATAAAATAACTAAAATAAATTCAAGCAGTTAGAAACCTCCATTAACAGGTCATATACAACCGGCATTTTGTCCTCATTGTAATTGTTAATAGGTCGCCCTTATCATTTAGTTATCACTTGAATCAGACAAACATTTGGCACCTATGAAAACGTCACTTAAAACACTTATTATCTCTTTTGTATTAGTAGCTTCACTTTTTGGCAAACTTGCTTTTGCTCAATCGAACCACGGTTATGCCGTTGATTTTCTCAAAGGCGAAGGTAACGTAAACGGCGTTAAGCTTGCGTATCAGTATCATGCACCTAGCATGCAAAATATAATTGGTGATGCACGCTTTTACTTTGAAACCAGCGTAAATATGTGGGAATACCGCCACGGCGATGAAACACAATCAAACCTAGTACTTGCTATGTCACCTGTGCTGCAATTTCCTGCTTTTAGTTTTAACAACACCCCATTTTATGTAGAAGCAGGCATTGGTGTATCACTGATTGATGAAACGCAGTTTGCCGGTAAAAACATAAGTACTCACTACCAGTTTGAAGACCGCATAGGCCTTGTTGCCGACTTTGGTCATACTAACGTTGCCCTTAGAGTTATTCACTATTCAAACGCAGGCTTTAAAGAGCCAAACCCAGGGCTTAACTTTTTAACGCTTTCGGTAGCTAGACGTTTTTAAGGTTATTGATTGTGTTTAAAGTTATTGATTGCGTTTAAAATTATTGATTGTGTTTTGAGTAATTTAATTGCTGTTATAGCGTAAAACAGTCACACTTAAACGTACTAAATATTAAGTGATACTGCGATGCAAACTTGGCATATTGTAATTATTGTCGCCGTTGTTTTTGCCATTATTATTGGTAATATTGCGCTAATTAGACTCTCTGCAAAAACGGAGTTTAAAAAGCCCAACGCCAATATTAAAAATACAACAGACACAAAAAAGCCCTGATTAATCAGGGCTTTTTTAATAATACCAATTCGCTTAATTATATTTTCGTTAATTTAGCCTACTAACCAATGCGCCATTAGCGCAATAACAGGTAAAGTAATTAGCGTTCGCAAAATAAATATAATAAACAACTCTAAAATATTTACCGGTATTTTACTGCCAAGTAAAAGTGCGCCCACCTCAGACATATAAATAAGCTGAGTTACACTCATTGCGGCAATAATAAAGCGCGTTACATCACTTTCAATTGTTCCTGCTGCTAATATTGACGGAATAAACATATCAGCAAAACCAACCATAATAGTTTGCGACGCTGCTGCCGCTTCGGGTACTTGTAATAACTCTAAAAATGGCACAAATGGCATACCTAAATACTGAAATATAGGCGTATGCTCAGCAATGATCAGTGCAAATGTACCTACCGCCATAACCACAGGCAATACACCAAACACCATATCAAGCGCGTTATGTAAGCCCTCTTTTATAGTACCTTTAACACCCGTTGAGTTATCTGCTTTAGCTAATGCAACATCTAACGAGTGACCAAATAAGGTTTTATGACCCGGAATTGTTTCAGCGTCTCTATCTGGCTCAGTACCATCAATCAGTAAGTCTTTTTTAAAGCGCAGTGGCGGTAATCGCGGCACAATAATAGCGGCAACAATACCGGCTAAACATACCGTTGCGTAAAACGGTGCAAATAAGTATTCAAGTTTAACTTGCCCAAGCACCACTAAACTAAACGTAATTGAAACCGCTGAAAACGTAGTACCAATAATAGCCGCTTCGCGTTGTGTATAGTGCTTTTGATCGTACTGCCTTGCAGTCATCAAAATACCCACACTACCATCACCTAACCACGATGCAGTACAGTCAACCGCACTTCTACCCGGTACACCAAATACAGGGCGCATTACTTTAGTCATTAACGTACCAGCAAGCTCTAGTAGACCAAAGTTAATTAGTAGCGGCAGTAATAAGCCCGCTAAAATAAATACCGAAAACAACACTGGCAGTAAGTCATTTAATACCAGCGCGCCAGTATTGGCCGAGGTAATCATCTCGCTGCCTAGGCTTAAGTACGTCATTAAACCAAACGCCATACCAAATAAGCGCACCACCAGCCATGTCCAGCTCACGTCAAATAAATGCTTTAACAAAGGTGAGTTACATATAGCGGCGGGTTTAAACACTTTAGTAATTACAGAAATAACCCCTGTAATACAAATAATGAGAGTAATAATTGCTTGAGCAGAGCCAAGCATCATTGCTTGAACCGCTTTTGCCATAACGGCAATAGGAATGGTCATCCCTTGCGAGGTACTAATGGGTGTCATAAATAAAAACACACCAATTAACGAAGGAACCAAAAAAGTAAACCAAGTGCGCCACGTGTAGTGTGAACGATGAGGTAGCTGAGACATATTTATTAACCTATAAAAACCACAAAAAGAGCATAGCGCTCTTTTTGTGGTAAAACTTATTATTATTTAAATTTTAATGCCGCGCTGAATGAGTGCTGCTTCTAATGCTTGTTGTAAACCATTCATAGTACCTGGCTCAAGCGTTTCGCCTTTGTCATCCATCCACGTTAAGCTAGTACCGCCTTCTTTAGTTTTACTTACTAAAATTTGGTATTGGCCTTCATCAATAGGTAGTTGAGCTACGTCATCACCCCAAATTGAATCCCAAACACTTGTTTCTGGTTTAGTGTAATCAGCAGTAATTAAGCCCGTATCTGGGTTAATTTCAACAATAGTGAACGACAAGCGCTCTAAAAATCCAGAGAAACGGTCAAACACAGCTTCGTAAGATTGCTCAGTTACAAGTGCTGCATTACCTTTGTTATCAAAGCCCATTTCAAGAGAAATAATACCTTGGCGTTTACGCATATCAACTTCAAGTTGACGGTAACGGTAATCAAACTCGCTCACTACTTGGTTAAGCGCACGTACTTCTAACTGCTGCTTTAACAAATCAGTTAGCGTATGGTCGCCTTTAAAATCAATCAGCTCTACACGTAAAGACGCAGTACGCTGATGTGACTTTTCTTCAATAGTGAATCTAAATTTTTCTAAGTCATCGTTAACTTCATCGCCCCACCACCAAAAACCTTCTTCGGTTTTAATGATTGAGTACCAATCAGTTTCAATAGTACCTAGTAGCTTGTCTTCTTTAGTGGTTCCTGCATTGTTATCAGCGAGGACTGATTGAATCGTGTCCCAAAGAAATTCATCTAAATCAGCAATGCCATCGTTTTTATCAAAATAAATACGCGCTTGTTTATCTGTCTCTTCTACCCAACTGCCTTTAGCAATTGTTAATACTTGTGCCGGTGGGCGGTAATTTGTAGCTTCAGGATTGTTGTCGTATTGACCTACATCCATTTTATAAACTGGGTCTTGAGCTGGTTGAGATAACGACGTTGGTGCTTTTACAGGCTCATGCGTACGATAGTTACGTTCGTCATGTGCCTTATTAATAAATACACTACACCCTGATAAACTTACCAATACACTTACTGCAAGTGCTTTTGGGATCCAATACTGCACAGATATTTCTCCTTAGCATACCCTTTAATTGTTTTAACAAATATATGAGTGGGTAATGCCGATTTGGTTCAGTGTAAAATCAATATTAACTTTACATTTATTATTTGGCTGCCTAAATGCAATAAAGTTCAGCACTTCAACTTAGTAATAAAACTAAGCGCAAATAAGCAAATTTTAGCTATGGTACTTTCCCGTGCCAGTAAAAACAAGAAACACCGCACTTTAAAAGCGCTTAATTAGCGTGTGCTGTAGTTTAGAGCCCTTTTTGTGTTAAACTTCGCCGCCGTGCAACTTCTTGTGTGTATTTTTGGTGTTGCCAACTCGGTTGATATAATCCAAGTAACAAGGTATTTGAACTCATGACTGCATTTTCAAATCATCAAATTGTTTTAACAGCGATTGGCGAAGACAGACCCGGTATTGTAAGTGAACTAACCCAACTGGTTAGCGATTGCCACTGCAACATTATTGACAGCCGTATTGCTATTTTAGGCTGCGAATTTACCTTCATAATGCTACTTAGCGGCGACATGTCGGCAATAAGCCGCATAGAGCACGTACTGCCAACTAAAGCCATGGAACTTGGCCTGCTAACCATGATGAAGCGTACAGCGAGTCATACTCCTAGCGAATTTTGTGCAGGTTACACACTAGAATACACTGGCATAGACACCCCAGGCACATTGAGCAAAGTAACGCGCTTTTTTGCCGACAATAATATTAGTATTTGCTCACTTAAGTCAGACACTTATTCCCAAGAAGACAACATTAAAATGCGTTGTGAACTTGAATTCAACATACCTGTTGATGTAGATATAGATCAATTTAAAATTAGTTTTGAGAGCCTTTCTCACACGCTAAACGTAGATTATATTTTTAAACGAATTCGTTAAGGATGCTAAACATGAACACAATTAGTCCATTACAAGCTGGCGATACTGCACCCGCTTTTAGCCTACAAAACCAAAACGACGAAACAGTAACATTAAGCGAGCTGTTAAAAGAGCAACAAGTGCTTGTGTACTTTTACCCTAAAGCGTCAACGCCGGGCTGTACTGTACAAGCCGAAAACCTACGCGATGAGCAAGCACAGCTTGCTAAATTTAATACCCGCGTTGTAGGTATTAGCCCAGATCCAATTAAGCGCCTTAAAAACTTTGAAACTAAAAAAGAGCTTAATTTTGATTTATTAGCCGATGAAGACCACGCCATTGCTGAAGCATTTGGTGTATGGGGCTACAAAAAGTTTATGGGTAAAGAGTACGATGGTATTCACCGCCTAACGTTTTTAGTAGGCCAAGACGGTAAAATAAAACACCTATTTGATAAGTTTAAAACTAAAGATCATCATCAAGTAGTGTTGGATTATTTAGCTGCAGAATAAGCTAGCGGCTAAGTAAGTTAGCTACCAGCTATTAGACAAATACAGAAAAGCGTTGCTCAAGGGCAACGCTTTTTTTATGCCTATACATTTGCGCTATATAAAAACTTAAATAGTAATTGAGTAAATAATTTGTTAAAACTGCCAAAGCACTTATTATTAGCACCTTGCCAATTGGATATTTAAACCTTGAATAAAAGCCTAAAATTTAAACTTTATTTAACTGCATTAATCATCTGTATTATCGGTTTTAATTTTTCAGAGCCAAGTATGCAATTTTACTCAAACCCGTTTTATATCGGTAGTTTTGTTTTTGCCATTGCGCTTATAATCTCTGTAATTAATTACGCCTGCCCTGCCTGTAAGAAAAACCAAGTAATGCGCTCTATTTCTAGTTATAAGCTTCCCACTAACGATTGTTATAATTGCGGGAAAGAGATTGATGAGAAAAGTAATTAAATAGACAGGGTTATTACTGGAGAGTCTGGTATTCAGGGTTATTTATAAAGCCACTTGATATATATTAAGTTGTTGTCGTGTATTACCAACCGATACAAAGTTTGGAATAGTACCAACTAAACTTGCACCTGATTTTAAAGCAATTTTAATGCTAGCTACATTTTGTTCTAAGCATCTAAACTCAATTACTTTAGCGCTTGTATTTTTGAGTATGATTGGCACTCTTGTAATTACTTGACTGATAATACCATTTCCTTGTGCATCATTACTTAACCAGTAACCAAGCTCCGCTACATTCAACTCAGGACAAATAGACTTAACTGCAAAAATACCACTCAGATTATCTTTATAATAAATTTTAAACCACCGCGAACCATTTAGCCCGCTGTTTACTCTGTCGAGTATGTACTTTTTAGCTGATTCAATATTGTTTACCCCTTCTACCCAAGGCAAAAACTTACCTAAACTTGCCCGACTTAAATTAACAGTCTTTAAAATGTCCGCAGCATCGCTTTCCACTAAAGGAGCTAATTTAATGTGTTCTGCAATTTGGATATGCAAGTGTTCTTCCTTGTGAGTATTTAATGACATAAATGAAAAGCGAAACATAAATAAACCTTATCTTAAGTACATGTTTGACCACACACTTTAAGACATATAATCTGTATTTTATGCTATTAAACAACGAGGATGTATTTGTGGCAAGAAGAGGTGGTGGTTTAAGGACTGCAATTAAAATAGTAAAGGCTATTGATAGAGCCAATAAAAATGCAGCAAGGGAGTCTGAGCGAAAAAGAAAAACATTATCAAGGGAGAAAGAAAGGGCTCTCCGAGAGCAGCAACGTGTAAATAAACATAAACAACGTGAGGCAAAAAAAACTGAACGTTTAAGCGTTTTGGAAGAGAAAAAAGCTTTTAAAACCTCGATGTCTGATGCTCAGCAAGAGTACCTAGAGAGATGTAAAGAACGATCTGAACTAAGAAAAAAATATATACAAAAGGAGTTAAAATAATATTATGGATAACTACACAATAATCATTTCAGTAGCGTCTATTATTGGTATCATTGTCGCTTATTTCATTGCAAATAATCAGGCAAATAAAAAATTATCAACATTCAAATCATTAAACGAAGCATTAATAATAACCAATAAAGAGTACGAAGAGCTTAAAAGCCAGTTACAAGAAAGTACTGCATTACTTTCTCAGTTAAATAAAGATACTGAAGCTCTTCAAGAACTAAAAAGAAATGAAACAAACTTAAAAAATGACTTAGAAAAATACACTGAAAAGTTGTCTTCATTAAAAATACAAGTCGAAGACACGCATTCAAAACTGTCAAATAATAAAGATAATATAGCTGAGTTAATGAGTAAATTAGACCTTTATACTCGTAACGAAGAATACATTGCTTACGGTCACTTCGAGACTCCAAAATATCTTTATGAAACTTCAGCTCGGTTTGCCGAAGAAATTAAAGATATTAGGCTGCAACAAAAAGATATGATTAGAGATAAAGTTGCTATTACTTACCCAGCATCTACCGTAATCTCTAAAGATAAGGCCTTCAATAAAAAAATATTGGAAGGACAAGTCAAGCTAATGCTAGCTGCTTTTAATATCGAATGTGATTTTTTAATTGGTAAACTTAGCCCTAGTAATTATGCAAGGACATTGGAACGTATTGAGAAGCTTGCAAATTCAATTGAAAAATTAGCAAGTACATATGAATGTGGCTTTGATATAGATTATATCGAATTAAAGTTCGAAGAGTGCAATTTACAATATCAATACGCTCTGAAAAAACAAGAAGAAATACTAGAGCAAAAACTTATAAAAGAGCAAATGAGGGAAGAACAGCGAGCAATTAAGGAGTATGAGAAAGCAATTGCTGAAGCCGAGAAAGAAGAACAAATGTATAGAAAGATGCTTGATAAAGCTAGAGAAGAACTTTCTGGCGCTTCTGAAAGCGAACGAAAAATTATGGAAGATAGAATCTTTATTTTAGAACAGCAACTTTCAGAAGCCGAATCCAAAGAAGCAAGAGCAAAAAGTATGGCAGAGCAAACTCGCAAAGGCCACGTATATATAATTAGCAATATTGGTTCATTCGGTGAAGATGTATATAAAATAGGTTTAACTCGACGCTTAGAACCAATGGATCGAGTAAAAGAACTTGGTGATGCTAGCGTTCCTTTCCCATTCGATGTACATGCAATGATTTATGTTGAAGATGCCCCTGCACTTGAAGCGGCTTTACATAGAGAGTTTAATTCACAACGTGTTAACTCCGTAAATTTGAGGAAAGAGTTCTTTGAGGTTGACCTTGAATCAATACGTGAAGCTGTAGAGAAAATTGCAGGGATAGAGGCTGAGTTTAAATTAACTGCAATCGCTGAAGATTATTACGAAAGCTTACGATTACAACAAGCCGCTTAGGCTCTCAGGACATAGAACAACTTTAAAAACCAAATTATAGCTCGGCTGTTTTGAGAAGTATCACCAATGTCGGATAAAACCTTTTTTATCCGACAAATATAATTCATGATTGTTGGGTAATAATAACGCTGACCCCCATCCTAACTCCCTTCGCGAATAACGATAAAACGTGGACTTTTGGTTCAAAAATTAGCTTAAGTAGCAGCTTGGCTTGTTCAATTAAGATACCCGCTTTTTTATTGTTAATATTGGCTTAAAATTATGATTTTAATATAAATAAAAACATAAAAAGTTATATAAACTAGTTATTTATATTTGCCGAAATTCAAATAAGTTACTGTGTCGGATGGCGCTTCGCTTATCCGACCTACATTTTCAAATATATAATGCGGGGTTATTGGGGGCGTGGTATTGGAGGTTCGTTGGAGTGTAGTGGCATAGTTAATTTGGCCACCCATTAAGAAAGAAATGTTATGCTGATAAGCATACAAATTTGGGTGAAAAAATGACGAAATTAAAACGTGCAACGTTATTCTGCAGCAATCAAATTAGAAACAGCTCAGCTTGTAGTTGACCAAAGTTATACTCAAGAAGAAGCAGCCAAAGCGATGGGTGTGGGTAAATCAACCGTTAGTAAGTGGGTTACTCAATTAAAGCAAGAGCGTAATGGCCAGCCACCATCGGCTTCGCCAATGACGCCCGAACAAATTGAAATCCGCGAACTTAAAAAGCAAATCCAACGCATTGAATTAGAAAAGGATATATTAAAAAAGGCTACCGCTCTCTTGATGTCCGACTCCCTGAACAATTCTCGT